>NZ_JBHVDD010000031.1:0-92085 GCF_042802995.1 Streptomyces sp. NPDC057438 | reverse complement strand
CTCGGGGGCAGCGGCCGCCCGGCCCGGCCCGGGTGACGGTGAGGTCACCGCACGGGCCCGGACCCGGTGCTCAGCGCACCGGGGTGAAGTCCCGCGCGCCGATGAACTCCGGACGCCGGATCGGCGCCGCGAAGGGCTCGACGGCCGTGTTCTCCACGCTGTTGAAGACGATGAAGACGTTGCTGCGCGGGAACGGCGTGATGTTGTCGCCGGAGCCGTGCATGCAGTTGCAGTCGAACCAGGTCGCCGAACCGGCCTTGCCCGTGAACAGCTTGATGCCGTACTCGGAGGCCATGGCCGTCAGCGCCTCGTCGGACGGGGTGCCGGCGTCCTGCATCTGCAGCGACTTCTTGTAGTTGTCCTTCGGGGTGGCGCCCGCGCAGCCGAGGAACGTCCGGTGCGACCCCGGCATGATCATCAGACCGCCGTTGGTGTCATGGTTCTCGGTCAGCGCGATCGAGACGGACACGGTCCGCATGTTCGGCAGACCGTCCTCGGCGTGCCAGGTCTCGAAGTCGGAGTGCCAGTAGAAACCGGACGCGCCGAACCCCGGCTTGACGTTGATCCGCGACTGGTGGACGTAGACGTCCGAGCCGAGGATCTGCCGGGCCCGTCCGACGACCCGCTCGTCGCGCACCAGCTGGGCGAACAGCTCGCTGATCCGGTGCACCTCGAAGACCGAGCGGATCTCCTGCGACTGCGGCTCGACGATCGAACGCTCGTCGGCGCGGATCGCCGGATCGGCGACGAGCCGCTCCAGCTCCTGCCGGTACACGGCCACCTCGTCCGGTGCGATGAGCTGCTCGACGGGCAGGAAGCCGTCGCGCTCGTACGCCTGGAGTTCGGCGAGGGAGACCGGGCCGGGCGTGGCGGGGGAGCCCCAGACGACCGGGTCCTGACGCGGGACCGACACCTCGGTGGCGCCGCGGGTCGGGTAGAGATCGGTGCGTGTGGTCATGGTGGTCATGGTGGTCAGCCCTCCTCCGTCAGCAGGGGATAGACGCCGTTCTCGTCGTGGTCCTCCCGGCCGGTCACGGGCGGGTTGAACACGCAGAGACAGCGGAAGTCCTCCTTGATCCGCATGGTGTGCCGCTCGTGCCCGTCGAGGAGGTACATGGTCCCGGGCGTGATCGTGTACGTCCGCCCGGTCTCGTCGTCGGTCAGCTCGGCCTCGCCCTCGACGCACACCACGGCCTCGACGTGGTTCGCGTACCACATCGACGTCTCCGTGCCGGCGTAGAGGACCGTCTCGTGCAGGGAGAAGCCGACCTTCTCCCTGGCGAGGACGATGCGTTTGCTCTCCCACGTGCCGGACGCCGCTTTGACGTGCCGGTCGGTGCCTTCCAGGTCCTTGAAAGAACGGACGATCACGGTGGTTCCAGGCCTCCTTCTCAGCTTTGTCGGATGGTTTCCGTACGGAACGGATCAGACGGTTTCCCGTACGGCGCGGGCGAGGACGCGCAGGCCCTCGTCCAGCTCCTCGGGGGTGATGGTGAGGGCGGGCAGCAGCTTGACGACCTCGCTCTCCGGGCCGGACGTCTCGATCAGCAGCCCGAGTTCGAACGCCCGCTTGGCGACCCGTCCCGCGCGCTCCTTCTCGTGGAACTCCAGGCCCCACACCAGGCCGCGGCCCCGGTACTCCTTCACGTCGGCCAGGTTCTCCTCCGTGATGGAGATGAACGCCTGCTCGACCTGCTCACCGCGCTTGCGGGTCTGCTTCTCCATGGCGGAGCCGTCGGCCCAGTACGCCTCCAGGGCGGCCGTCGCCGTCACGAACGCGGGGTTGTTGCCGCGGAACGTGCCGTTGTGCTCACCCGGCTCCCAGATGTCCAGCTCCGGCTTGAACAGGCAGAGCGACATCGGCAGCCCGTAGCCGCTGATGGACTTCGAGACGGTGACGATGTCCGGGGTGATGCCCGCCTCCTCGAACGAGAAGAAGGCGCCCGTACGGCCGCAGCCCATCTGGATGTCGTCGACGATGAGCAGCATGTCCTGCCGCTCGCACAGCTCGGCGAGCGCGCGCAGCCACTCGGGGCGGGCGACGTTGATGCCGCCCTCGCCCTGCACGGTCTCCACGATCACCGCGGCGGGCTTGTTGAGCCCGGAGCCCTGGTCCTCCAGCAGCCGCTCGAACCAGAGGAAGTCCTCGACGGTGCCGTCGAAGTAGTTGTCGAACGGCATCGGGGTGCCGTGCACCAGCGGGATCCCCGCCCCGGCCCGCTTGAAGGCGTTGCCGGTGACGGCGAGCGAGCCGAGCGACATGCCGTGGAAGGCGTTGGTGAAGGACACGACCGACTCCCGGCCCTTCACCTTCCGCGCCAGTTTCAGCGCCGACTCCACCGCGTTGGTGCCCGTCGGGCCCGGGAACATCACCTTGTACGGCAGATCGCGCGGCCGCAGCACCAGGTTCTGGAAGGACTCCAGGAAGGTCCGCTTGGCGGTCGTCGACATGTCGAGCCCGTGGGTGACGCCGTCCCGCTCCAGATAGTCGATGAGCGCGCGTTTGAGTACGGGGTTGTTGTGGCCGTAGTTGAGTGACCCGGCGCCGGCGAAGAAGTCCAGGTAGGTGTGGCCGTCCTCGTCGAACATCCGGCTGCCCTGCGCGCGGTCGAAGACGGTGGGCCAGCCGCGGCAGTAGCTGCGCACCTCGGACTCCAGGGTCTCGAAGACGCTCAGGTCGGGCTGGGTGATGGTCACGTCGAATCGCTCCTCGATGCGTGGGGAGGGAGTGAGGGGAGGGGGAGTGCGGGTGGTGCTCAGAGGGAGAGGGGGCCGATGCGGTGGAGCATCTCGGGCGCGTGCGGGCCGTCCGGGAAGTCCGCCGTCTCGAACAGCACCGTGCGCTCGATCTCCGCGCCATGACGTGCGGCGTACGCGGCGAACAGGCGCTCGGACGCGGTGTTGCCCGGCGTGATGGTGGTCTCGACGGTGGTCAGGGGGTGCCGTCGCGCGACCCGTTCGGTGAGCCCGTCCAGCAGCGCCCCCGCGAGGCCGAGCCCCCGGTGCGCCTCGTCGACGGCCACCTGCCACACCAGCAGGGTGTCCGGCCGGCCGGGCCGCACGTACCCGGTCACGAACCCGACCGGCTCCCCGGACTCGTCCCGCGCCACGGCCGAGGTGTCCGCGAAGTCCCGGCACCACAGCAGATAGCTGTAGGAGGAGTTCAGGTCCAGGGTTCCGGAGTCGCCGGCGATGCGCCACAGCGCAGCGCCGTCCGCCACGTCCGGGCGGTCGATCCGAATCCCTTCCGCGATTTCCCGAGGGGCTTCCAGGGGCTGGGTGTGCAGGTCTGCTTGTGCGGCAGTCATACGGCTTGAATTTACCCAGCGAAATTTCGAATTGCATCGCCCCGCGGGGTTACGTATGCGCCGGACGCGTGTTATCACGCGGGCGTGAGTGCCGTACCGGGGCGAGGTGGTTCTGTAGGTTTTCGTCCGGAAATTACCGGACGAAAAGGGCGCGTTGTGGAGTCGGTCACACGTGTGCGACCCTCACATGATCTGCTCGAATTGCGCCCCGTGGCGTTCGCGAAATCTTTGCGTTTAGGGAAGGGATCAGCGGGCAGAAGAATACGGGACCCTACCCGCTGAATTCGTGAATTCTATTGTGTGGAAAAGAGTGGGGAAATTACTTCGGCGGGCCTCCTGGTGCCTACGCCCGCGCCCAGGTCTCCGCCGCCGCGCGACGGGCCGCTTCCGGATCGGCCGTTCCGCCGCGCCCGGCCAGTGCCGTTCCCAGGGCCGCGAGACACGCGTCCACGACCTCCGGGTTCGCGTCGGGGCCGTAGTGGTGCACGCGGATCATCTCCGAGGCCAGGGCGCCGCCGCCCGCGGCCAGCGGCAGGGCGGGGTCCACGGCCAGTGCCTCGGCGACCAGCTCCGCCGCGTCGACGCCGGAGGGCGACCGCAGGGTCGTGGCGACCGGCGCAGCGTCGGCCGCCTCGTGGACGTACGGCCGAAGGCCCCCGCCCAGCGCGAGCGCCCCCGCCCGGGTCGCCGCGGCCGCCGACGCGTGCCGGGACATCACCGCGTCGAGCCCCTCCTTCTCGATGCGCTCCAGGCAGGCCTCCAGTGCCAGCATCTCCAGCTGGGCCGGCGCGTGCAGGAGCGCGCGGCGCCCACCGTCGATCCAGCGCTCCTTCCAGTCCAGCAGGGAGAGGTACGAGCGGCGCGGGGCCCGCGGGTTGGCCGCCATCCGCGCCCACGCCCGCTCGCTCACGGAGATCGCCGACACCCCGGCCGGCCCGCCCATGGCCTTCTGCGCCCCGATGACGCACAGGTCGACACCCCACGCGTCCGGCAGCACCGGCTCGGCGCCGACGGAGGCCACCGCGTCCAGGTAGAAGAGTGCGCCGTGCGCGCGGACGGCCTCCCCGATCTCCGCCACGGGGTTGGTGTTGCCGGTCGCCGCCTCCGCGTGGACCAGCGAGACGAAGTCGATCGCCGGGTGCGCGGCGAAGGCCTCCCGGATCTGCCCGGCCGTCACCGCCGTGTGGAAGGGCACCGTCAGGTCGATCACGGTCGCCCCGCAGTCCCGCAGCCAGTTCCCGAAGGTCTGCCCGTACGGACCGGTGATCACGTTCAGTGCGGTCGTGCCGGGCCCGGCGGCCCCGCGGATCGCGCCCTCCAGCGGCAGCAGCGCCTCGCCCTGGGTGATCACGACGTCCTGGGTGGTGGAGAGCAGCCGGGCCACCCGGTCCTCGATCGACGCGAAGTGCGCCGCGCTCAGCGGGGCCAGATCCAGAAACGGGTGTGTCACGGGGTGCTCTCTTCACCGATGGGGTAGATGGTGTCGAGGGTACCGACGGCGCCCCCAGGCCCCTCACCGGCGATATCCGAGGTCAAGCGGCTCGATGGCCATCGGATTGGTTTGGGAAAGTCAAACATCTCCTTATAATCGGTTGTCTCAAGTCCCCCACAGGAGGTCTCCCCGTGAACTCGGTCCTCGGACGCCGGACCCGCACCCTGGCCGCCACCACCGCCGCGGCCGGTCTGCTGCTCGTGGCCGGCTGCGGCTCGGACGACGGCGGCAGCGGCGCCACCAAGACCGCGGCCGGCGGGGTCGAGCTGGTGAAGGCCGGTCAGCTCACGACCTGCACGCACCTGCCGTACCCGCCGTTCCAGTCGGAGATCGACGGCAAGGTGCAGGGCTTCGACGTGTCCCTGATCGACCTCGTCGCCCAGGACCTGGACGTGAAGCAGGAGATCCTCGACACCCCCTTCGAGAACTTCAAGACGGGCGCCTTCCTCAACTCCGGGGAGTGCGACCTCGCCGCGGCCGGTATGACGATCACCGACGAGCGCAAGAAGAACGTCGACTTCTCCGACCCCTACTTCGAGGCCACCCAGGCCGTCCTGGCCGACAAGAAGGCCGGCATCGCCTCCTTCGCGGACCTCAAGGGCAAGAAGGTCGGCACCCAGGCGCAGACCACCGGCGAGGACTACGCCAAGAGCAAGGGCATCGACTCCGTCTCCTTCGAGTCCTCCGACGCCGTCCTCAACGGCCTGCGCACCCGGCAGGTCGACGCCGTGATCATCGACTACCCGGTCGTCCAGGGCTGGCTGAAGGACAAGGCGAACGCCGACGCCTTCGCGGTCGCCGAGCAGATCAACACCGGTGAGCAGTACGGCTTCACCGTGAAGAAGGGCAACACCAAGCTCCTCGCCGCGATCGACAAGGCGCTGGCGAAGGCCAAGTCCGACGGCACCTACAAGAAGCTCTACGAGCAGTGGATCGGCCCGTACGACGAGAGCGCCGCCTCCGCCGCCCCGTCCGCCTCATGAGCGTGACCGACCCCGACACGCCGCTCCAGCCGAAACGCAAGGGCCTCAGCCGGAGCCGAAAGCGCGCCCTGTCCCGGGGCGCGCAGTACGTCGTCTTCGTCGCCGCCGTCATCGCCTTCGCGGCGTCCGCCGACTGGGCCCGGCTGAAGAACCAGTTCGCCCAGTGGGACATCGCCGAGCAGATGTTCCCCGACGTCATCACGCTGGCCCTGAAGAACACCGTGCTGTACACGCTGTCCGGCTTCGTGTTCGGGCTCGTCCTCGGCATGGTCATCGCGCTGATGCGGCTGTCGTCGGTGGGCCCGTACCGCTGGTTCGCCGGTGTGTACATCGAGATCTTCCGGGGCCTGCCCGCCCTGCTGATCTTCATCTTCATCGGTGTCGCCGTGCCCCTGGCCTTTCCCGGCACGGAGATCCCCGGCGGCACCTACGGCAAGGTGGCGCTCGCGCTCGGTCTGGTGGCCGCCGCGTACATGGCGGAGACGATCCGCGCGGGCATCCAGGCGGTCCCCAAGGGGCAGCTGGAGGCGGCCCGTTCGCTGGGCTTCTCGCCCGCGCGGGCGATGGTCTCGATCATCGTCCCGCAGGCGTTCCGGATCATCCTGCCGCCGCTCACCAACGAACTGGTGCTCCTGTTCAAGGACTCCTCGCTCGTGCTGTTCCTCGGTGTCACGCTGGAGGAGCGCGAACTGTCCAAGTACGGCCGGGACCTCGCCAGCACCACCGCCAACTCCACGCCGATCCTGGTCGCCGGCCTGTGCTACCTGCTGGTGACCATCCCGCTCGGCTTCGTCGTGCGCCGTATGGAGGCGAAGGCCCAGGAGGCCGTGAAATGAACCGGCCCGAGATCGAAGTACGCGCCCTGCACAAGTCGTTCGGCGACAACGAGGTCCTCAGGGGCATCGACCTGGAGATCGCCCGGGGCGAGGTCGTCTGCGTGATCGGCCCGTCGGGATCGGGCAAGTCGACCCTGCTCAGGTGTGTGAACCTCCTGGAGGAACCCACCGGGGGCCAGGTCTTCGTCGGCGGCACCGAACTCACGGACCCCGACGTCGACATCGACGCCGTACGCCGCCGCATCGGCATGGTCTTCCAGCAGTTCAACCTCTTCCCGCACCTCACGGTGACCGAGAACCTCACCCTGCCGCAGCGCCGGGTCCTCAGGCGCGACAAGGCGAAGGCGGCGAAGGTGGCCGCCGAGAACCTGGAGCGCGTGGGCCTGTCCGAGAAGGCGGACGCCTACCCGGCCTCCCTCTCCGGCGGCCAGCAGCAGCGGGTCGCGATCGCCCGCGCGCTGTCGATGGGCCCCGAGGTGATGCTCTTCGACGAGCCGACGTCGGCCCTGGACCCGGAGCTGGTGGGGGACGTCCTGGCCGTGATGCGCATGCTCGCCCGGGAGGGCATGACCATGATGGTCGTGACGCACGAGATGACGTTCGCGCGGGAGGTCGCCGACCGGGTGGTCTTCATGGACGGCGGCGTGATCGTCGAGGACGGCACCCCGTCCCAGGTCATCGGCAGCCCGCGGAACGAGCGCACCCGCCACTTCCTGTCGCGCCTGCTGGACCCGGCGATGGCGGACGTCGAGGAGGACGGCGACACAACCCCATGAGGGGCGCGGGGCTCCGCTGCGTGGGCACGACCGGCCACGCGGGACCCGCACCCGAAGAACTATCGTGCGGGGCATGAACGATCTGCCGGTGCTGCACGTGAAAGGCCGGATCCTCGCGGGCCCGGAGGACGTCCGCGACGAACTCTGGGTCATCGACGGCCGTGTCTCCTACGACCGTCCCCTCGCCGCGGGCGACATCCGTACCGTCGAGGGCTGGGCCCTCCCCGGCCTGGTCGACGCCCACTGCCACGTCGGCCTCGGCCCCCACGGTCCGGTCCCGCAGGACGTCGCCGAGAAGCAGGCCCTCACCGACCGCGAGGCCGGCACCCTGCTGATCCGCGACGCGGGCTCGCCCTCCGACACCCGCTGGACCGACGACCGCGACGACCTCCCGAAGATCATCCGGGCCGGCCGCCACATCGCCCGCACCCGCCGCTACATCCGCAACTTCGCCCACGAGATCGAGCCGGACCAACTCGTCGCGTACGTCGCCCAGGAGGCCCGGCGCGGGGACGGCTGGGTGAAGCTGGTGGGGGACTGGATCGACCGGGGCGTCGGCGACCTGGCCCCGTGCTGGCCCCGCGAGGCCGTCGAGGCCGCCATCGCGGAGGCGCACCTCCTGGGCGCCCGGGTCACCGCCCACTGCTTCGCGGAGGACTCCCTGCGCGACCTCGTCGAGGCGGGCATCGACTGCGTCGAGCACGCGACGGGGCTGACCGCGGACCTGATCCCGCTCTTCGCCGCCCGCGGGGTCGCGATCGTCCCCACCCTCGTCAACATCGCCACGTTCCCGTCCATGGCGGACGGCGGCGAGGCCAAGTTCCCGCGCTGGTCCGCCCATATGCGCCGCCTCCACGAGCGCCGCTACGACACGGTCCGCGACGCCTACGACGCCGGCATCCCCGTCTACGTCGGCACCGACGCCGGCGGCTCCCTCGCCCACGGCCTGGTCGCCGCCGAGGTCGCGGAACTGGTCACCGCCGGGATCCCGCCCGTGGAGGCGCTCGCGGCCACCACCTGGGCCGCCCGCGACTGGCTGGCCCGCCCCGGCCTCACCGAGGGCGCCCCTGCCGACCTGGTGGTCTACGCGGAGGACCCCCGCCAGGACGTGCGCGTCCTGGCGGCACCGTCCAGGGTGGTCCTGAACGGACAGGTGCTCGGGTAGGGCCCTCCGGCCGTCGGGCGGGGCCCTGCCGTCAGCGGTCGGCCAGGGTCATCGCCCGGTCCAGCGCCTGGAGGAAACCGTTGACCGTGACCCGGTCGCGGACCGCCAGGCGCAGCCACTCCTCGTCCAGCCCCGGGAAGGTGTCGCCGCGCCGGACGGCATACCCGAGGCTGCGCAGATGCCGCCGTACGGCGCTCGCGCGGGGCAGCCGGACCAGGACGAAGGGGCCCTCGGCGGGCTCGGCCACGACGAGCCCGTCGGGGGCGAACTCCCGGAGCCCGGCGACCAGATGGTCCCGGTCCGCGGTGATCCGGCCGGCCGCGTCGGCGGCCTCCGCGAGCGCCCGGTCCGACACGCACGCCTCGGCCGCCGCGAGGGCGGGGGTCGAGACCGGCCACAGGGGCTGGGCGCGCTGCAGCTCGTCGATCGTGCCGGGGGCCGCGAGGACATAGCCGATCCGCAGGCCGGCCAGGCCCCAGGTCTTGGTGAGGCTGCGCAGTACGACGAGGCCGGGCACGTCCGTCCGCCCGGCGAGCGCCTCACGCTCACCGGGCACCGCGTCCATGAACGCCTCGTCGACCACCAACGTCCGCCCCGGCCGGGCCAGTCGGGCGACGGCCTCCGCCGGGTGCAGCACCGACGTCGGGTTCGTCGGGTTGCCGATGACGACCAGGTCCGCGTCCTCGGGCACGGCCGCCGGGTCGAGCCGGAAGCCGTCCGACGCCCGCAGCAGCACCCGGTCCACGGTGTGCCCGGCGTCCCGCAGCGCGGCCTCCGGCTCCGTGAACTGCGGGTGCACGACCACGGGGCGGCGGACCTCCAGGGCGCGGGCGAGCAGCACGAACGCCTCGGCGGCGCCCGCCGTGAGCAGCACCCGGTCCGCCGGCAGCCCGTGCCGGGCCGCCACCGCTTCGCGGGCCGTCCGCCCGTCGGGGTAGGCGGCCAGCCCGGTCAGCGACCCGGCTATCCGCTCCCGCAGCCAGGCGGGCGGGGTGCCGGCCCGGACGTTCACGGCGAGGTCGACCAGTCGCGCCCCGTCGTCCCGTACCTCGGCGTCGCCGTGATGCCGCAGGTCGTGCCCCGTGTGCCGGGGGAGGCGTCCGTTCTCGGTGCCGGATTCAGTGTGCATGGGAGTTCGCGTGTCCCCGGGGGTGATGATCGTGGCCGTGGTGCCCGTCCTCGTCGGGCTGGACGCGTGGCTGCCGCGGCAGCCCGGTGATGTTCCCGGCGCCTGACGGGACGGCGTCGTGGACGGAGGGTTCGCGGGGTGCGCGGTGCATGTGCGGGTCGCCCTCCAGCGCCTCCCGGTACCGTTTCACGAGCAGGTCGAGCAGCTCCGGCTCCGGTCCGATGACATCGGCCGACCGTACCCCGATCTCCGGGCGGGCGGCAGCCCAGCCCTCGGTCTGCATCCGCGCCCGGTCCGCCGGTCCGCCGGTGAGGGGGAAGTACGGCAGCACGACGACGCGCCGCGCCCCCAGCCGTACGCACCGGTCGAGGCCGCTCGGCACGTCCGGTGCCGCCAGCGACACGAACGCCGTCTCCACGCCCCCGTATCCGCGCCCCTCCCACAACAGGCGGGCCGCCCGGTGCACCTCGGCGTTGGCCCCGGCGTCGGTGGAACCGTGCCCCACGAGGAGCACGGTCACCTCGGCCCGGTCGCCCGGCGTCCGGGGCGTGGCCGACGCCAACGCCTCCTCCGCCCGCCGCTCCAGGAGGTCCAGCAGGGCCGGGCACGGGCCCGGCGGCCGGCCGCACGTGAACACGGTCCCCGGATGCCGCTCCTGAGCGAGGGCCAGCGCCGCCGCCGTGTCGTGGCCGGCCCGCGCGGTGCGCTCCGACGTCAGCGGGACCACGACGAACCGCCGTACCCCACGGTCCACCAGCTCGTCCACGCTCGTGCCCGGTGAAAGCCGGGACGGCCCGGCGAAGCCGCCCCCGACGGGCAGCCCGGGGTGACGGCGCCCCAGTTCACGCAGTAAGCCGCGGAACGCCTCGGCCCCGGCCTCGTCCCGGGGGTCTTCACCGGCGACGAGCAGGGCGGGCGGCGGGGTGGTCACGATGTCTCCTCGGATGCGGATGCGGATGCGGATGCGGATGCGGATGCGGATGGGGCTGCGGACGCGGATGGGGCTGCGACTGGAGCGGGGGCGACCAGCGCACGATGATCATCATGCCGACCGGCGGCGGGCCCGGCGCCACCAGGGTTCCCCGGAGCGCCCGCACCGGCCGACGCGACGGCACAGGTGACCCTCGCCGGCCGGCCGTCCGCCGGAACCGACTTCCGCTTGGGCACGAGGAGTTCGCCCCCGCCCACGAGCGCGGCGGCCTCCGCGACGGACGGGGTTCCCAGGGCCGCGAGGGGAAGCTCGGAGGGGTGGGGCACCTCGACCGCGGCCAACTCCCGCGCCGAGTACGTCACGAGCGGCACGCCGAACCGCGCGGCGGCCCGGACGACACCGGGTTCGCCGGCCTTGGTGTCCACCGTGGCGAGGACGGCGACCGCCCCGGACGGGAGTCCGGCCTCCCGCAGCACGTCCTCGATCAGGCCGACGACCTCCGCCACCGGCACGCCCCGGGAGGCGCCCACCCCCACGACGAGGCGGCCGGGCGCCTGGTCAGCCACGGCCGCGCCCCGCGGGGAAGAGAAGGAGGCCCCGCCGTTCGGGCCGCTCCTCACCCGTCCGGGGCGCCGCGGCCGGGAGACCCCGTTCATCCGGTAGCAAGGACGCATGGCGGTCTTCGTGGCACTCGGCGCGTTCCTGATGACGCTGGTCGGCGGCTGGACGGCACAACGGGTGACGGACCGCCGTCATCTGGTGCTGGGCCTGGCCGGCGGCCTGATGCTGGGCGTGGTCGGCCTCGACCTGCTCCCCGAGGCCCTGGAGGCCGCCGGTGACGAGGTCTTCGGCGTACCGGCCGCGCTGCTGCTGTTCGTCGCCGGTTTCCTCCTGGCCCACCTCGTGGAGCGTCTGCTGGCCGCACGCCAGGCCGCGCACGGGGCCGAGGAGCACAACGGCCGTACGCCGCAGGTGGGTCTGACGGCCGCGGCCGCGATGGTCGGGCACAGCGCCATGGACGGCGTCGCGATCGGCGCCGCCTTCCAGATCGGCGAGGGCATGGGCGCCGCGGTCGCGCTCGCGGTCATCGCCCACGACTTCGCGGACGGCTTCAACACCTACACGCTCACGAGCCTGTACGGCAACGCCCGCCGCCGGGCGCTCGCGATGCTGTTCGCCGACGCCGTGGCCCCGGTGCTGGGGGCCGCCTCCACCCTGCTGTTCACGATCCCGGAGGGCCCCCTCGGCTGCTATCTCGGCTTCTTCGGCGGCGCGTTGCTCTATCTCGCCGCCGCCGAGATCCTGCCCGAGGCCCACCACGCGCACCCGGCCCGCTCCACCCTGCTGTGCACGATCGCCGGGGCGGCCTTCATCTGGCTGGTGGTGGGCATCGCCGAGTGAGGGGCGGGAGGCCGAGCAGTGCGCGGCGCCGGCCGGGCGAGCGTTCATGACGTCCGGCATCTCTCCACGAACCGCGCGGCGACGCCGGGCCCGGCCGCCCAGTGGGTGTGCAGATAGCTCGCGTGCACCCCCCGCTGGACGAACCCCTCCACCCGCGGCCCGGGAGTCCGTATCCCCCAGGCGGGCGCCGGTCCGGCCCCCGGCTCCACGACCGTGCGGTGGAACTCGTGGGCGCGCATCCGGGTCCCGGCGGGCGCGAGCACACTGTCGCCGACGGCCACGGCGTCCCGGTAGCCGAGCGTCAGCCGCTCGTCCATCCGGGCGGTCGCGTCGAGCACCCCGCACATGGGCCGCCCGTCCAGCTCCCGGCACAGGTAGAGCAGTCCGGCGCACTCGGCGGCCACCGGAGCCCCGCCGAACGCCAGCTCGGCGACCGCCTTGCGCAGCGGCTCGTTCGCCGACAGCTCGGCCGCGTACATCTCGGGGAACCCGCCCCCGATCACCAGCCCGCGTGTCCCCTCCGGAAGTCGCTCGTCGCGCAGCGGATCGAAGACGACGACCTCGGCCCCCGCAGCGGTCAGCAGCTCGGTGTGCTCGGCGTAGGAGAACGTGAACGCGGGACCGCCGGCCACGGCGACCACCGCGCGCCCGCCCACGGGTTGGACGACGGGCGGCTCCCACGCCGCACCCGACAGCACCCCGGCGCTCCGGGCGAGCGCGACCAGCGCCTCCAGATCGCACCCCGCCCGTACCTGCGCGGCCATCGCCGCGACCGCCTCCACCGCGGCCGCCTGCCGCTCGGCGACCGGCACCAGCCCCAGATGCCGGGACGGCGTGTCCACCTGGGGCGCCCGCCGCAGCACGCCCAGCACCGGCACCCCGGTCGACTCCAGGGCGTCCCGCAGCAGTTCCTCGTGCCGGTCGGAGGCGACCTTGTTGAGGATCACGCCCCCGATCCGCACCTCGGGATCCCAGGAGGCGAACCCGTGGACCAGAGCCGCCACCGACCGCGACTGCGAGGAGGCGTCCACGACCAGCACGACCGGCGCCCGCAGCAGCTTCGCCACATGCGCGGTGGACGCCAGCTCCCCCTGCCCCGAGGCGCCGTCGTACATCCCCATCACGCCCTCGACGACGGCGATGTCGCACCCGTGAGCCCCGTGCGCGAACAGCGGCGCGACCAGGTCCGGTCCGCACAGGTACGCGTCGAGGTTCCGGCCCACCCGCCCGCTCGCGAGCGCGTGGTACCCGGGGTCGATGTAGTCCGGCCCCACCTTGTGCGGGGACACGGTGAGCCCCCGCTCGGTGAGCGCGGCCATCAGCCCCGTCGCCACGGTGGTCTTGCCGCTGCGCGAGGACGGCGCGGCGATCACCAGCCGGGGGACGGAAACCGTCGGAGCGAAGGAGGTCACGTCGTCACCACTCGATGCCCCGCTGACCCTTCTGGCCCGCGTCCATGGGGTGCTTGACCTTCGACATGTCGGTCACGAGGTCCGCGAAGTCCACGAGCTTCCCGGGCGCGTTCCGGCCGGTGATCACCACATGCTGGGTCCCGGGCCGGTTGCGCAGCACCTCGACGACCTCGTCGGTGTCGATCCACCCCCAGTGCAGCGGATACGCGAACTCGTCCAGCACGTACAGCTTGTACGTCTCGGCCGCCAGGTCCCGCTTGACCTGCTCCCAGCCCTCGCGAGCCTTCTCCTCGTTGTCCATCTGACCGTCGCGCTGCACCCACGACCAGCCCTCGCCCATCTTGTGCCAGTCGACGGACCCGCCCTCGCCGGACGCCCCGAGCACCCGCAGCGCGTTCTCCTCGCCGACCTTCCACTTCGCCGACTTGACGAACTGGAACACCCCGATCGGCCACCCCTGGTTCCAGGCCCGCAGCGCCAGCCCGAAGGCGGCGGTGGACTTGCCCTTCCCGATCCCCGTGTGCACGAACACCAGCGGACGGTTGCGACGCTGACGGGTCGTCAGTCCGTCGTCCGGCACGACACTCGGCTGTCCCTGCGGCATCTACGCGGCCCTCCTCGAAGATTTCTGTGTGCCCTGCGTCCCCTGCGGGCGCTGCGCGCCCCGCACATCCCTGACCAGCCCGGCGATGGAGTCCGCCCGCAGCTCGTCCAACGTCACCGCCGTACCGCCCAGTTCACCCGCCAGCTGCCCGGCGAGCCCCAGCCGGACATGGCCCGACTCGCAGTCGACGACCACGGACGCGGTGCCCTCGGCCGCGAACAGCCGTGCCGCCCGCCCCGCGAGCGCGACGGGCTCCGGGCCGCCGGTCGCCCGGCCGTCGGTCACCACCACGACCAGCGGCCGGCGCGCCGGATCCCGCAGCCGCTCCACCCGCAGCACGTCGTGCGCCTTCAGCAGCCCGGCCGCGAGCGGTGTCCGCCCGCCCGTCGGCAGTGACTCCAGCCGGGTCGCCGCCGCGTCCACGGACGAGGTCGGCGGCAGTGCCACCTCGGCGGCCGACCCCCGGAAGGTCACCAGACCCACCTTGTCCCGCCGCTGGTAGGCGTCCAGGAGCAGCGACAGCACCGCGCCCTTCACGGCGCTCATCCGCTGCCGCGCCGCCATCGACCCGGAGGCATCGACCACGAACAGCACGAGGTTGCCCTCACGGCCCTCCCGGGCCGCCTGGCGCAGATCGTCCCGGCGGACCACCAGCCCTGGCCCGGACCGGCCCCGGGTCCGCTGGTGCGGCGCCGCCGCCTGCACGGTCGCCGCCAGGTGCAGCTTGGTCAGCGTGCCGCGCGGCCGACGCGCCCCGGTGGTGCGCCCGTGCTCGGTCCGCGCCCGCGAGCGCCGCCCGGCGGCACCCTCACCGAGCCCCGGCACGCTCAGCACCTTCGTACGGAACGGCTCGGCGGCCCGTACGGCCGACTGCTCCTCGGCGGCCGGAGCCTGCGCCGGCACACCCTCGCCGGACTCGGGCCGTGCTCCTCCGTCGCCGCCCCGCGGCCCCTCGGGCTCCGGAGCGGGCGGCTGACCGCCGCCACCGGGCCCGTCCGGACCGGGGTCGGGATCGTCGTCCGGCGAGCCGTCGGAGCCGTCCGAGTCCGCCGGGGGCTCCGCGAACTCCTCCAGCGTCTCGTCGAGCTTGTCCTCGTCGAGCCCCGGCGCGTCGAACGGGTTCCGCCGCCGCCGGTGCGGCAGCGCCAGCAGCGCCGCCTGCCGCACATCCTCCGCGAGCACCTCGGTCCGCCCGGCCCAGGCGGCCAGCGCGGTGGCCGTGCGGGCCATCACGATGTCGGCGCGCATCCCGTCCACCTCGAAGGCCGCGCAGGTCGCCGCGATCTGCCGCAGCACCCCGTCGCCCAGCACCACGGACGGCAGCAACTCCCTTGCCGCGACGACCCGTTGCCGTACCTCGGCCTCCTCGGCCGCCCAACGGGCCGCGAACCCCGCCGGGTCGTCGTCGTAGGCGAGCCGCCGCCGTACGACCTCCACCCGCTGGTCCGGCTCCCGCGAGGCCGTGACCTCCACGGTCAGCCCGAACCGGTCGAGCAGCTGCGGCCGCAGCTCGCCCTCCTCGGGGTTCATCGTCCCGACGAGCAGGAACCGCGCGGCATGCCGTACGGAGACGCCTTCGCGCTCCACGTACGAGGCGCCCATCGCGGCCGCGTCGAGCAGCAGGTCGACGAGGTGGTCGTGGAGCAGGTTGACCTCGTCGACGTAGAGGATGCCCCGGTGCGCGTCGGCGAGCAGGCCGGGCTCGAAGGCCTTCACGCCCTCGGACAGCGCCCGTTCGATGTCGAGGGCGCCGACGAGCCGGTCCTCGGAGGCGCCGACGGGCAGCTCGACCATACGGGCCGGCCGCGTCTGGGACGCGGGCTCGTGCGGTCCGTCCGGGCACGCGGGGTCCGGCTCCGCCGGATCGCACGAGAACCGGCACCCGACGACGACCTCCACCTGCGGCAGCAGCGCCGCGAGCGCCCGCACGGCGGTGCTCTTCGCGGTGCCCTTCTCGCCCCGCACGAGCACACCGCCGATGCGCGGTGAGATCGCGTTGAGGAGCAGGGCGAGTTGCAGGTCGCCCTGCCCGACGACGGCGGTGAAGGGGAAGTGCGTGCTCACGCGGTGGTCCCTCCTACGGGTGAATGAATGAGACGAGTGCGGACCGGCGGGACGAGAAGCACGGGGCGTAGCCGCTGCTTTTCAGGGGCGCGGGGAACTGCGCGAGAAGCCCCACCGGCCGGCAGACGAAGTTCCCTCTCCTGGCGGGGACGACCCGGCGCCCTCATCCGGGCACCCCCGGAGCCCCCGGCGGCACGAACGGCAGCGCGGCCGGTGCCCCCGACTCGATGAGCCGCCACAGCGCGTCCGTGTCCGCGTGCTCCTCGATCAGATCGCCGAGCCGGTCCAGCTGCTCCTCGCGCAGCGCCGCGAACGACGTGTCGGGGGCCGGTACGAACCGTCGCCCCGAGGCGGCCGCCACCTCGCGCAGGAAGGCCCGCCGGAAGCCGTCCGACTCCAGCGACCCGTGCCAGTGCGTGCCCCAGGTCTGTCCGACGCGGCACCCGTCCAGGAACGGCTCCCCGCCCAGGACCTCGGCGACCCCGTGATGGATCTCGTACCCCTCGACCCGCTCACCGAGGGCCTGCCCGGCGGGCCGTGTGAGCGTCTTGTCCGGGGCGAACCGCACCCGGACGGGCAGCACCCCGAGCGCCGGGACGTGCCCCCGCCGGCTCTCGACCTCGTCCTCGATGTGCTCGCCGAGCACCTGGAAGCCGCCGCAGATCCCGAGCACCGGCCGCCCCTCGGCGGCCCGGCGCAGCAACGCGTCGGCGAGCCCGCGCTCCCGCAGCCACTCCAGCGCCCGCACCGTCCCCCGGGTCCCCGGCACGACGACGAGGTCGGCGTCGGCCAGTTCCTCGGCCCGGTCCACGAACCGGACCACGACGCCGGGTTCGGCGGCGAGCGCGTCCACGTCGGTGAAGTTGGACATCAGCGGCACCGCGCACACCGCGACCCGCAGCACGTCCTCCCCGACGGGCGGCGCCACGTTCGACTCCCGGACCGTCCCGCGCAGCGAGACGCGCAGCCCGTCCTCCTCGTCGATCCCGAGCCCGTGCCGGAACGGCAGCACGCCGTACGTCCGCCGCCCGGTGAGCCCGTGCAGCATGTCGAGCCCCGGCTCCAGCAGGGAGGCGTCCCCCCGGAACTTGTTGACGAGGAACCCGGCGACGAGGGCCTGGTCCTCGGGCGAGAGCAGCGCCACGGTCCCGAAGAAGGACGCGAAGACCCCGCCGCGGTCGATGTCGCCGACGACGAGCACGGGGAGCCCGGCGTTCCGGGCGATCCCCATGTTGACGATGTCGGTCCGCCGGAGATTGATCTCGGCGGGGGAACCGGCCCCCTCACAGATCACCGCGTCATACGTGCCCCGCAACTCGGCGAGACAGTCCAGCACCGTCCCGAGCAGCCGCTGTTGCCGCCCGCCGTGATAGCCGCGCGCGCTCATCTCGCCCACGGGCCTGCCCAGCAGCACGACCTGGCTGCTGCGCTCGCCCCCGGGCTTCAGCAGCACCGGGTTCATGAGCGCGGTGGGCTCCACCCGGCAGGCCTGCGCCTGCATGGCCTGGGCCCGTCCGATCTCCGCGCCCTCCTTCGTCACGAAGGAGTTGAGCGACATGTTCTGCGCCTTGAAGGGCGCGACCTTGACGCCCTGTCGCACGAGCCACCGGCAGATCCCGGCGGTGACCACGCTCTTCCCGGCATCGGAGGTGGTCCCGGCGACCAGCAACCCGCCACTCATCCCTGATTCCCCCACCGGTCCGTGACCCTTCTCCGCAGCACCGCCGCACCCGCGCTGACGCCCAGGGCGAGCCAACTCACCCGCCGGGACAGCCGGACGGCCCGCTCGACGTCCCCCACCACGACGGCCCGTCCCTCCCCATTGAGCACGGGCCGGTGCTCGACCCGCCCTCCGTACGACAACGTGCCCCCCAGGCGCACTCCGAGCGCCCCCGCGAACGACGCCTCCACCGGCCCCGCGTTGGGACTCGGATGCCTCCCCGCATCGGCCCGCCAGGCCCGTACGGCACCCCGCGCGTCCCCACCGCAGGCCGCGGCCAGCACGGCCGTCAGCCGGGCTCCCGGCCACCCCACGACGTCGTCCAGCCGCGCGGAGGCCCAGCCGTAGCGCCGGTACCGCCGTGAGCGGTGCCCGACCATGGCGTCCAACGTGTTGACGGCCCGGAACCCCAGGAGTCCCGGCACGCCGCCGACGGCCCCCCACACGAGCGCCCCGACCACCGCGTCGGAGGTGTTCTCGGCGACGGACTCCACGACGGCCCGCGCGATCCCGTCCGCGTCCAGTGCCTGGGGGTCCCGTCCGCACAGATGGGGCAACCGTGCCCGCGCGCCCGCGACATCGCCCGCGTCGAGGAACCGTCCGATCGCCCGCGCCTCCCGCCCGAGCGAGGTCCCCCCGACGACGGCCCAGGTGGCGGTGGCGGTCAGGGCGACGGAGGCGGCCCTCGACGGCCGTACGGCGGCCGCGGCGACGGTTCCCAGGGCGACGGCGCCGCCCGCGCACACCACGGTGTGCAGCGCGCCCCACCCGCGGTGGTCCCGCCACAGCACCCGCTCCACGGCCCCGGCGGCCCGGCCGAACGCGGCGACCGGATGCCCCCGGCGCGGATCGCCGAGCAGCAGATCACCGAGGAGGCCGGCGGCGGCGCCGTACGCGAAGACGCGGTCGGCACGCACCCGTTCAGCCGTTCACGGGGGCGGGCAGGGGCCGGACGCCGGGCCCCGCAGGGCAGCCGCACAGGACGCGCATGGCGATATGTCCTCACTCAGGGTGTCCACGCCCTGGTTCGACGAGACCGACGGCGAGAGTTCCTGGCTCCCGGGAGGTGTTCGCGTGGTGCTTCCCCGGTGACAGTGGCGGGACCGCGCCGGAATCGCACCGGCTTCCTCTCCTGCCGTCGTACATGGCCCCGGCAGTCCACCACGCCCCCGGAAGACCCGTCAACTTGCTGTTGACCTGCGGCGCAACGGTGTGCTCAGCCCCACACCGCCGAAATCGCGTCAGACACCCGAATCGGCTCTTTCCGCGCTCCACCCCGGCGCCGGTGAGGTCGGACGGCCGCGGGGAGGTGCCCGCCGGGCGGCGGCGTGCCGTGATCCCTGTCCCGTACCCGGAGAGTGACGCGCTGCTCGTCTTCCGCTACGCGGCGTGCTGTGGTTTTCTGGCGGGACGTGTGGACCCGGGAACGGGCGGATCGTCATGAACCGCCCGGGGGACGGGAGGTGCACCCATGGGAGACCGGGCAAGAACGACCGCCTCGGCACGCACGGGACGGCCGGACGTCTGGCGAGAACAGGTGACCGCGCTCGCCCCGCTGGCGCTCTACTGCTCCGTCGCGGGCGTGCTGTCCGTCGCACTGGGCGCCTTGGCCGCGCTCCTCGTGCCGAGCGGTGACGTACGCGCGTTGGTGTGGCCGGCGGTGACCGTGCTCGGCGCCGCCGGAGCGGGCCTGTGGTGGGGGCTGACGCCGGTCACGGAACGGCTCCGGATCCTGAACCGCGCGCCGGGGGAGTCCCGGCCGCGCAGGCCGTCCCACCGCTGACGGGACGGCGTTCCGCAGACGGAAAGAACCCCCCGTGTACGGAAAGAACCCCCGGGAGCGTCGCGGGACGCGCACAGGGGTTCTTCCTCGGTCGTCGGCGCAGACCCCGGGGGCCTGGGGACGCGCGGTCTCAGGTCATGATCAGGGAGATGCCGTACGCGACTGCCGCCGCGCACAGCGCGAAGCACACGTACGCTCCCGTGGTCGCCACCGCCACCGAGTCGCCCCGGGCCGACGCCTCCTCCCGCTTGGAGAGGCCGACGATGCCGAGGGTGAACAGGCCGACGAGGGCCACGGTGACCACGAGGCTGACTCCGAAGACGGAGCCGAGAGCTGCCCAGTCGATGTGCATGGTGGTGATCTTCCTCAGGGAGTCGTGGGGCTCAGACGGCGGGCGTCGGCGCGGACGAGCTCGCCGGTGCCGCGGTCTCGGCGGCGGGGGCCGGGATGGTCGCCGTCAGGTCCTCGGTCACGGTGCCGGCCGGCGGCGGGGTCACGGCGGCCATCGCCGTCGTCACCACCCCGGGCGGCTCCTCGGTGTCGTTCACGTTGGTGTGGTCGATCACCTCGCGTCGGGAGATCAGCCAGATCGCCGCGCTGGAGGCGACGAGGAAGACCGCGACGACGGCCGTGCCCCAGGTGCCGAAGGACGTCACCCACTCGGCCAGCGCGGCGACCAGTGCTGCCGCCGGCAGGGTCAGGCCCCAGGCGACGAACATCCGGGTCGCGGTGGACCAGCGGACCACACCGCCCTTGCGGCCGAGACCCGCGCCCATCACCGCGCCCGAGACCGAGTGCGTGGTGGAGAGCGAGAAGCCGAGGTGCGAGGAGGCCAGGATGACCGTGGCCGCGCTGGTCTGGGCGGCGAAGCCCTGCTGCGGCTGGAGGTCGGTCAGGCCCTTGCCCATCGTGCGGATGATGCGCCAGCCGCCCAGGTAGGTGCCGAGCGCGATGGCCATGCCGGCGGAGACGATGACCCACACCGGCGGGTCGGAGTCGGGTGCCAGGGTGCCACCGGCCACCAGGGCCAGCGTGATGATGCCCATCGTCTTCTGGGCGTCGTTCGTGCCGTGGGCCAGCGAGACCAGGCCGGCGGAGGCGATCTGGCCGGCGCGGTAACCCTTGCCGGAGGCCTTGTCGTTGGTGTGCTTGCCGAGCTTGTACGTCAGCCGGGTGGCGAGCATCGCCGCGATGCCGGCGACCAGCGGGGCGGCGATGGCCGGGATCAGCACCTTGGTGAGGAGCACGTCCCCGTGCACCGCGCCCACGCCCACCGAGGCGATCGTGGCTCCGATGAGGCCGCCCATCAGGGCGTGCGACGAGCTGGAGGGGAGCCCGACCAGCCAGGTCAACAGGTTCCAGAGGATGGCACCCACGAGCGCCGCGAAGATGACCTCTGGCTGGATGCCGGACTCGTCGACGAGCCCCTTGGAGATGGTGTTGGCGACCTCGATGGAAAGGAACGCGCCCACGAGGTTGAGCACGGCGGACATGGCCACCGCGACCTTGGGCTTCATGGCGCCTGTCGAGATGGTGGTGGCCATCGCGTTGGCGGTGTCGTGGAAACCGTTCGTAAAATCGAACGCAAGCGCGGTGATGACCACGATCGCGAGGATCAGCGAGAAGTTTTCCATTTACCCGGGCTTCTTTCGGACGTCAGTGGCATGAGGACCGTAAGCAACCTGGGTGAACGGAAGATGAACTGGGGCGGGCGCGTGGGTGTAATGAAGGAGGGGTGACCCTTCCGTTTGTGCGCGGGCGGCGGAGCCGGGCCGGGCGGGGCGGCGGCCCGGCGTTCGAACGCAGGCGGAATGCCGAGGTCCGGGGGCAGCGCGCACCCCTCCGCTCGCCCGCTGTCCTCGGTGAACTCCGTACGGTCGGCTCCGGCGGCTGTGGGCAAAGTTTTGGCCATCGGAGTGACCGCGCCTGGCAGGATCACGGCATGGCTGAGCAGCGGCGCGATGTCCGGGACGAGCGGGGCGTGAACGCGGTGGACGTGGTGGACGGGGGTGCGCGGGGCGTGGGACGGCGGGAGGTGCCGGACGAGGTGGCGCGCGCGTGGGACGCCCTTGTCGCCACCGCCCGGCGGACGGTGGCCGACGGTCTGGTCGTCGGCACGTCCGGCAACGTGTCCGTGCGCGTGGGGGACACCCTCCTGGTCACACCGACGGGAGTGCCGTACGACCGCCTGACGCCGGACGACGTCACCGGCGTCGACCTCTCCGGCCGGCAGGTCCTCGGCACGCTCCGTCCGACCAGCGAACTCCCCATGCACCTGGCGATCCACACGACGGCCGAGGCCCGCGCCGTCGTCCACACCCACGCCGTGCACGCGACGGCCGTCTCCACCCTCGTGGACGAGCTGCCGCTGGTCCACTACATGTCCGCGGCGCTCGGCGGCCCCGTCCGGGTCGCCCCCTACGCGACCTACGGCACCCCGGAGCTGGCCGAGAACATGCTCCGTGCCCTGGCGGGCCGCACCGCCTGCCTCCTCCAGAACCACGGCACGATCGCCTACGGCGACAGCCTCGACGAGGCCTACGACCGCACGGCCCAGCTCGAATGGATGTGCCAGGTCTGGCTGAAGGCGTCCTCCGTCCCCCACCTCACCCCGCACCTGCTCACCCCCGGACAACTGGACGAGACGGGCGAACGCCTCAAGGGCTACGGCCAGCCGAGCTGACCACCGGCCCACGCCCCTGCCGCCTCCGGCCCCGGGCCGCCCACGGAGGCGGAGCCCGCACCCGACGGCCCACGCAGGCGCGGCGCCCGCACCCGACGCCCACCATCGGACCGTCTTCGCGCCGACCGTCCGTGTTCTGGCGGTGCCCGGCCCTCGCGGCTGCGATTCCCACGGCGTCCGGCCGCCTGTCGCCCTCGGTCCCCGGCGTGGGCCGGTAGCTGCTGCGGCCCTTGCCCGGCTCCGGTGTCGGATCGGCGCGCGTGTCCGTTCGAGTCCCGGCGGGGCCTCGTCCTCGCGGCCGTCCGCCGCGTCGCGGACGGCCGCGATCCGCCGAGCCCCTGCCGGCCGCACCGAGACCTCCGCCCGTACCGGCGCTCGGGGGCCGGTGGCCCGATCGCGCCGTGCCGCCCCGCCCGGCGCGCCCCGGTCACCCCCGGACGCACGCCCACTGGCCCCCGGTGCGGTCCGCCGGGACACTGGAGCCGTGCGTGGAGTGAGAGCGGCAGCTTCGGTCCTCGGGGTCGCGTTCGCCGCCGGCGCGGCCAGTGTCGCCGCGGGCCGGCTGGCGAGTGACGTCGCGCTGAAGGCCCCGCCGGGCGAACCGCTGCCCACGGAACCCCGGTTGACCGTGCACTCCACCGCGGCCGGCCGCATCGCGCTGACCCGCGCCTTCGCCTCCCAGCGCCCCGGCACCTACGGCCTCACCGGCAACGGCTCCCACGCGGTCGTCGGCGACGTCCTGAGCGGCGCCCCGCACGCCCCCGACGCGGTCGTACGCCGCCTGGAGCGCGTCAGCCGGGGCACCCTGGAGCCCGGCGACAAGGTCCGGCTCACCCCCGGCCTCCACGTCGGCGACCCCCGCACCGCGCTCGGCCTCGACCACGACGACGTCGAGATCCCCGGCGAACTCGGCACCCTGCCCGCCTGGTTCGTGCCCGCCGCCCGGGACACCTGGGTGATCGCCGTGCACGGCCTCGGCGCCACCCGCGAGCACACCCTGAACGTCATCGAGTGCCTGCACCGCCAGCACTTCCCGGTCCTCGCCCCGGCCTACCGGGGCGACCCGGGCGCCCCCCGCTCCCCGGACGGCCTGAACCACCTCGGCGAGACCGAGTGGCGCGACGTGGACGCCGCCCTCAGGTACGCCGTCCGGTACGGCGCCGAGCGGGTCGTCCTGCACGGCTGGTCCACCGGCGCCACCATGGCCCTGCGCGCCGCCACGCACTCCGCGTTGCGCGGCCGTGTCTCCGGACTCGTCCTGGACTCACCGGTCCTCGACTGGACCGCCACCCTGCGGGCCCTCGCCACCGCCCGCCGCACCCCCGGCGCCCTGCTGCCCCTCGCGGTCCGCGCCGCCCAGGGACGCACCGGACTGCGCGCCGCCCCCGCCGGCGACGACCTGGCGCCGTCGGGCCTGCGGGTGCCGGCCCTGCTCTTCCACGGCCCCGACGACACCGTCGCCCCCTGGGAGCCCTCCCGCCGCCTCGCCGCCCTCCGCCCCGACCGGGTCACCCTCCGCACGGTCCGCCACGCCCCGCACGGCGCCATGTGGAACGCCGACCCCAGGGCGTACGAGGAAAGCCTCCGCCGCTTCCTCACCCCTCTCGGGTAGCCGGCCGCGGGCCGTCGGAAGGCCCGCCGGAACCGGCCCGCGACAGAGAGGTACGCCACATTCCGCTTAGCGCCGCGCCGACGCGATCCTCGTCCGCGGCGACCCCGGGGGGACCCGTGGAGACCCCGTGGAGACCTCGTGCGTTGGCCACCCCTGTCGCCCCCTGTGACATTCCGTTTGGGTTTTCGGACCGTCAACCGGAAGACTGCCCCCGTGACGTCCCGTAACCCGCGCGACTCCAGGCTCCGCCTCGTCGGCCCGCGAACCCTGGCCGCCGCTCCCCGAGCAGCGGTGACCCAGCGCCGCCGACCGGCCCCCCGGCCCCCGGAGGGCACCCCACCGCCCGCGGAACTCGCCCGCATGGCCCGCGCCGTCCTGGCCGACGCTGCCCGCGTCGCCCACTGGGCCGACAGCACCCTGCGCCCCGGCCGCGAGGGCGCGAACCCCGACGGCAAGGGCACCCTCTCCGCCGCGACCGCCGAACGAGCCGCCGCCGAACTCGGCCTGACCCCGGATCAGGTCCGCCACGACTGGGACACGGCACGGCTGGCCGGCCTCGTCGAGGTGCACGGCGACAGCGCGCGCCCCGGCTGGCGACTGCGCGCCTGGCACCGCGACGACAGCGCCGTCCTGCGCGGCTGGGTCGCGTTCTTCGACGCCTGGTCCATCGCCTACCCCGAGCCCGAGGACCGCGAGCCCGCGGCGGTGGCCGAGGTCGTGTCGGCCATGCCCCAGGTCCTCTCCTTCCTCCAGCTCTCCGCCGGGCCCGTCCCCGTCGAGCAGCTCCTCGACCTCTTGGAGCAGCGGGTCACCGAACTGCGCACCGAGCGCTGCGAGGTCCCCTACGGGCCCCAGCCCGAGCCGAGCCCCGAACCCGCCGGGGACACCCCCCTCGCCCCGCTCCTCGACTGGTCCCTGCGCGCCCTCGCCTCCGTCGGCGCCCTCACCTACGGCGACGCCCAGGCCACCCTCACCCCGCTCGGCAGCTGGGCGGTCTGGGTCAAGCTGGAGCAGATCTGCGTCGCCGCGCAGAGCCCCGCCGGAAACATCGAGGTCTCCGCCGAGGACATGCTCAGAGGCTGCGCCCAGCTCCGCCCGAACGCGGCCCGCGCCGAGTACCGCGCCTGGCTCGCCGCCCGCCCCGTGGGCGGCGCCGTCACCGAGCTGATCGCCGCCGCGCGCGGTGAGGACGCCCTCATCCGCGGCCTCGCCTTCGAGGCCCTGCGCGTCGTCGGCGCCCCCGCCGAGCCCGACGTCCGCACGGTCGCCGACGAGACCCCGCTGCGCCCCTACGCCCTGCTCTGGCTCGCCGAGCACGACGGTGCCGACCCCGAGGACGCCCACGAGGTCCTCACCCGCGAGGAGTCCACCTGGCTCTGGGTGGACACCGCCGCCGCCGTCGCCGACCACGGCGAGGCCCCGCTCCTCGTGCGGCACCTGGAGTCCGCGGTGCAGCCCACGGTCCCCGCGCTGCTGGCCGAGGTCCGCGCGGTCGGTCATCCCCGCACCGTCCAGGTCCTGGTGGCCCTCGCCGCCGCCCACCCCGACCCGGCCCTCGCCAAGGCCGTCCGCCGCGCCGCCTTCCAGGTGCACACCGGAGGCAGCTGACCGGGGGAGAGGCGGGAGGGCGCCTCAGCCTCCCGTCTCGGGGGCGTACGTGCCGAAGCTCCACACATTGCCCTCGGCGTCCCGGGCCATGTAGTCCCGCGAGCCGTAGTCCTGGTCCGTCGGGGGCGTCAGGATCTCCACGCCGTGCTCCACGGCCCGCCGGTGGTGGGCGTCCAGGTCGTCGGCGGACACGACGATGTACACCCCGGCGGGTCCCGCGCCCTTCATCGCGCCGTCGAAGACGCTGCCGCTGCCCTTGGAGCCGATCATCACCGCGCCGTTGCCCTGCGTCAGCTCGGCGTGCCGCACCACGCCGTCCTCGCCCTCGTAGACCGACAGCTCGGTGAAGCCCAGCGCCTCCGTGAGCTGTCTGATGGCGGCCTTGGCGTCCGCGTACAGCAGTGTCGGGTAGACGCTCGGACGTCCGTCGCTCCTGCCCGTCATACCGATCACGACCTCTCCGTCGTCCGGAATACGACCCGCTGCCCAGTTTGGCACCCGCCACCGACAACGCCCCCGGCGGCGAACCAGGGCCTGTCGTGCGGACCACGCCGCAGACGCGGGGTCGACCAGCACCGTCAGTCGCCTGATCCTGATCCGAACGACGGGCCCCGGCCGCGACCTGGGCCCGTCGCGCCGGTGACCGAGACCACGTGATCCCTTGTCACACGGGCGGAAAACCGCTTGCCGCCCCCAGTTAGAATCGGCCCATGGCCATTCTCCTCGCGCATTAGACGGCGGGAACGTCCTCAGCCGCCCACCCGCCACCCCCGATCCGCCCTGGAGTCTGTCCGTGATCTCCGCCTCCGCCGTCGAGCTGCGCGCCGGTGCCCGCGTCCTGATCGAGTCCGCCACCTTCCGCATCGCCAAGGGCGACCGCATCGGCCTGGTGGGCCGCAACGGCGCCGGCAAGACCACCCTCACCAAGTGCCTGGCCGGCGAGGGCATCCCGGCCGGCGGCACCATCACCCGCTCCGGCGAGGTCGGCTACCTCCCGCAGGACCCCCGCACCGGCGACCTCGACGTCCTCGCCCGCGACCGCATCCTCTCCGCGCGCGGCCTCGACGTACTGATCCGCAAGATGCGCGACAACGAACAGCGGATCGCCAACGGCCAGGGCGCGACCCGGGAGAAGGCGCTCAAGCAGTACGAGCGCCAGGAGACGGAGTTCCTCACCAAGGGCGGGTACTCCGCCGAGGCCGAGGCCGCCACCATCGCCGCCGCGCTCAACCTGCCCGATCGCGTGCTCGGCCAGCCGCTGCACACCCTCTCCGGCGGTCAGCGCCGCCGTATCGAGCTGGCCCGGATCCTGTTCTCCGACGCGGACACCCTGCTCCTCGACGAGCCGACCAACCACCTCGACGCCGACTCGATCGTCTGGCTGCGGGACTACCTGAAGACCTACCGCGGCGGCTTCATCGTGATCTCCCACGACGTCGACCTGGTCGAGACGGTCGTCAACAAGGTGTTCTACCTGGACGCCAACCGCGCCGAGATCGACGTCTACAACATGGGCTGGAAGCTGTACCAGCAGCAGCGCGAGGCCGACGAGAAGCGCCGCAAGCGGGAGCGGCAGAACGCCGAGAAGAAGGCGGCCGCGCTGCACTCGCAGGCCGACAAGATGCGCGCCAAGGCCACCAAGACGGTCGCCGCCCAGAACATGGCCAAGCGCGCCGACCGGCTCCTCGCGGGCCTCGACGCGGTCCGGGTCTCCGACAAGGTCGCCAAGCTGCGCTTCCCCGAGCCCGCGCCCTGCGGCAAGACCCCGCTCACCGCCGAGGGCCTGTCGAAGTCGTACGGCTCGCTGGAGATCTTCACCGACGTCGACCTGGCCATCGACAAGGGCTCCCGGGTCGTCATCCTCGGCCTCAACGGCGCCGGCAAGACCACCCTCCTGCGGCTGCTCGGCGGGGTCGAGAAGCCCGACACCGGTGAGGTGATCGAGGGCCACGGTCTCAAGCTCGGGTACTACGCCCAGGAGCACGAGACCCTCGACCCCGAGCGCACGGTCCTGGAGAACATGCGCTCCGCCTCGCCCGACCTGGACCTGGTCGAGATCCGCAAGACGCTCGGCTCGTTCCTCTTCTCCGGCGACGACGTCGACAAGCCGGCCGGGGTCCTGTCCGGCGGTGAGAAGACCCGCCTGGCGCTCGCGACCCTGGTGGTGTCGTCCGCGAACGTCCTCCTCCTCGACGAGCCGACGAACAACCTCGACCCCGCGAGCCGCGAGGAGATCCTCGGCGCGCTGCGCACCTACAAGGGCGCGGTCGTCCTCGTCACCCACGACGAGGGTGCGGTCGAGGCGCTCCAGCCGGAGCGGATCATCCTGCTGCCGGACGGCGTCGAGGACCTGTGGGGCGCGGACTACGCGGACCTCGTGGCGCTCGCCTGAGCGAACATCCGATCGGATGGGCCGATTGCCCGGGTTGATCAACTGCATCTGGATCATTCGGCCCATCCGTGATCCACCATCTGTGTGAGATCTCCTCGTACCGGGGTGTGTCCTCCACCGATTTCACGGCCGAGCCCCTGCGTGCGCAGGGCTCGGCCCTCGTGCGTCTCTGACCTGGCACTTCTGCGGAACCATCCGTTCGGGTGTACGGACAAGCTTGGGTGGAATCACAGCTTCCGCTCGTGAGTACGCGCTCCTGTCGTCACAACCTTGTCCCACGGACCTTGCCGAATGGGTGGCCATCACGCCCCGGAGGGGTGATCATGAGGAGACCAGAGCGCACTTCCCATGAGGAGGACCGGGTGGCCGAGACTCTGAAGAAGGGCAGCCGGGTAACCGGCGCCGCGCGCGACAAGCTCGCGGCAGACCTGAAGAAGAAGTACGACTCCGGTGCGAGCATTCGGGCGCTGGCCGAGGAAACCGGCCGCTCGTATGGCTTCGTACACCGGATGCTCAGCGAATCGGGCGTCACGCTCCGTGGGCGTGGCGGCGCGACGCGGGGCAAGAAAGCCGCCTCGGCCTGACGCGC
Source organism: Streptomyces sp. NPDC057438 (assembly GCF_042802995.1). Lineage (NCBI taxonomy): Bacteria > Bacillati > Actinomycetota > Actinomycetes > Kitasatosporales > Streptomycetaceae > Streptomyces > Streptomyces sp. NPDC057438. The sequence goes on along the minus strand of NZ_JBHVDD010000031.1, from coordinate 63,597 downwards.
CGGGCGGTCCATCGGCTTCGATGGTGACCATCCGGCCGGTCGTCCCCCAGACCCCTTGAGGGGCCTGGGGGGAGCCCCGGCCGGCCGGGTGGTTACTGTGCAGTCACTTAGCATGCTCCATCGCTCGGCTGACCGCACACATCGGAGGCGCACCATGGCTTCGCTCGAACCGCTGCTCGACCAGGACGGCGTACGGCTCACCGTCGACGACGCCATCGCCACGGTGACGCTGACCAACCCGGACAAGCGCAACGCGCAGAGCCCCGCTCTGTGGCGGGCGCTCACCGAAACCGGGCGGTCGGTGCCGGGCTCCGTCCGTGTGGTCGTGCTGCGTGCCGAGGGCAAATCGTTCTCCGCCGGCCTCGACCGGCAGATGTTCACGCCCGAAGGCATCGAGGGTGAGCCCTCATTCGTCGATCTCGCGCGCCGTGACGACGCCGGGCTCGACTCGACCATCGCCGAGTTCCAGGAGGCGTTCACCTGGTGGCGGCGCAACGACATCGTGTCCATCGCCGCCGTGCAGGGACACGCCGTCGGTGCGGGCTTCCAGCTCGCCCTCGCCTGTGATCTGCGCGTCGTCGCCGACGACGTGCAGTTCGCCATGCTCGAAACCAGCCTCGGGCTGGTGCCCGACCTCACGGGCACGCATCCCCTGGTCGCTCTCGTCGGGTACGCCCGCGCGCTGGAGATCTGCCTCACCGGACGCTTCGTCCAGGCGGACGAGGCGCAGCGGATCGGGCTCGCGAACCTCGCCGTGCCCGGTGACCAGCTCGCCGACGCCGTACGGGATCTCGCCGGCGCGCTGGTCTCCGCCCCGCGGGACGCGGTGATCGAGACGAAGGCGCTGCTGCGGGGAGCCGTGGACCGCGACTACGACCAGCAGCGCGCGGCCGAGCGGGCGGCGCAGGCACGGCGCCTGCGCGACCTGGCGGGCATCGCGGAGTAGCCGGCAACCGGCGATCCACGGCGATCTACCGCGATCCACGGGAATGCACGGCGATCTACGGCGATTCCGGCGGTCGGGCCAGAGCGGCCCCGCTCGTCACCGCGGTGACGAGTACCGCGACCGTCGGGTGGTCCGCCAGTGCCTCACCCACCGCCGCCCGCACCTCGCGTGCCACGTCCAGAACCCGTCGTTCCTCCGTCACGCACAGGTCCACGAGCACATGGCGGCGGGGGAGGACGGGCCCCGTCGTGCCGGAGGCACCGAGGGCGGTGGTCAGACGGCGCACGCCGGGAACCGAGAGCCCCGCGGCGGCCGCGCGCGCGTGCTCGTCGTCGGCGGGCGGAGGCGGGGCGGCGGACGGACGCGCCGGGGCCGGGGGGACGGCCCCCTCGTCGTCCAGCAGATGGGTCAGCCGGAGATCCACCTCCGCCACCCGCAGACCGAGCCCCGCCTCTGCGGCGGAGGCCAGCACGCCGCGCAGCCGGGCCGCCCTCGCGGGGAAGGGCTCGGCGGCCGGGCTCGCCAGGGCCGCGAAATCGGCCGTGACACGCAGCGGGCCGGACGGGAGCGCGCTCGGCGGCGCGGGCACGGCCGGCTCGTGTCCGTCGGGGTCCGTCAGTGCGATACGGAGCGTGCCGAGACTGAGCCCCCGCAGTGTGGCGGCCGCGCCGCGCAGCACCGACGAGGCCGCTCGTTCCGTGATCCACGCGCCGTCCTGCGGGCCGCCCAGGGGGAGCACACGGCCCGGTCCGAGCTGCCGGCGTACCGCCTTGGTCCAACCGTCCGCCGTCATTCCTCCAGCCTGCCGCATCCCCGGCGCGCGGTGCCGCAACCGCGCTTACTGTGGGCTGAGGGGGACGACCGGAAGGGACGTACGGCATGACTGACATGACGGAGCGGAACCGGACGGAAGGGCCCGACACCACCAAGGAATCGCCGCAGGCCGGGCGCAGAGCCACCCGGCGCGGCGGAGATCCGGCGAGCCGGGGGCGTACGACCGTCGCCGACGGCGTCGTGGAGAAGATCGCCGGACTCGCCGCGCGGGAGGTCGTGGGCGTCCATGCCATGGGCAGCGGGCTCTCCCGGACCTTCGGGGCCGTGCGGGACCGGGTGCCCGGCGGGGCCAAGTCCGTGACCCGGGGTGTGAAGGTCGAGGTCGGCGAGGTGCAGACCGCGCTCGACCTGGAGATCGTCGTCGACTACGGGGTGTCCATCGACGACGTGGCCCGTGATGTGCGCGAGAACGTCGTCGCGGCCGTCGAGCGGATGACCGGCCTGGAGGTCGTCGAGGTCAACATCGCGGTCAGTGACGTGAAGCTGCCCGACGAGGAGGACGAGGAGCCCGACTCCCGGCTGCAGTGAGCGCGTCCCCGGCCTTGAGCGCCCGGCCCACCCCGTACGTCAGTTGTCCGCGAGTGTCTAGGAGCACAGGATGAGCTTGGCCATGATCGGCATGATCGCCGGGATGGCGCTGGGCTTCGCCGGGTACTTCGGCGGATTCGGCGCCTTCCTGCTGGTGGCCGCGCTGGGTGCCGTCGGCTTCGTCGTCGGCCGGTTGCTGGAGGGCGACCTGGAACTGGGCGACTTCTTCCGCTCGCGCGACGACCGACGCCGGTGACTCCGGTGGACAGCGGCCGTCCCGCGGGGCGCGGAGCCGTCGAGCCCGGCGAGCGCGGGGCGATCCGGATCGCCGACCGGGTGGTTGCGAAGATCGCCGCGCAGGCGGCGCGCGAAGCACTGCCGGCGCGGGCGCGGGGCTCCGCGCCCCCGAACGCCACGGTCCGGGTCCTCCACGAGACCGCGCGCGTCCATGTGATGCTCGGGCTCCCGTACCCCTCGGACATCGGTGGCCAATGCGCTGCGGTGCGTCGTCATGTCATCGAGCGGGTAGGGACGTTGGCGGGAATGCACGTGCCGGAGGTGGCCGTCACGGTGGAACGGCTGCATCCGGCGCACGCACACGACGTGGCACAGGGGAGGACGCGATGAGCGAACCCCGGCGTTCCGAAGGCACCACGCGACGACTACCCGTCATCGAGAAGACCGACGGCACGGACGAGGCGGCCGTGGGCGGGACGGCCGCCGGCCGCGACGCCGACCAGTCCGCGTCCGCCGCCGCGTACGATCCGCCGTCCGCCCCCGACGACGACGGCGGCGAGAAGCGGTTCTGGTCCGCGCGCAGGATCCCCGCGGGCGTCCTCGCCGTCCTGCTCCTCGGCGGCGTGGGCCTCCTCCTGTACGACGTGGTCGCCGTCCGCGCCGGGCGGCCCGCCATGCAGTGGCGCCGCTCGCTGGCCCGGGAACTCGCCGAGCGCCCCCTCGACGACCCATGGGTGCTGGCCGGCGCCTCGGTCGCCGTGCTCCTCGGCCTCTGGCTGCTGGTGCTCGCCGTGACCCCCGGGCTGCGGGACGTCCTGCCGATGCGGCGCGTCCACCCGCGGGTCCGGGCCGGACTGCACCGGGACGCCGCCGCGCTCGCCCTGCGCGACCGGGCCATGGAGGTGTCCGGTGTGCGGTCCGTACGGGTCCGGGCGGGCCGCAGACGGGTCGACGTCCGCGCGGTGTCGCACTTCCGGGAGCTCGACGAGGTACGGGCCGACCTGGACGTCACGCTCGCCGACGGCATCCGGGGGCTCGGCCTGTCCCGGCCGCCCGCTCTGTCGGTGCATGTCCGCCGGCCCGGCCGGAAGGGATGAGGCGCGATGCTGAGGATCGTGACCCGGGTGCTGCTCGGACTGGCCGGGCTCGTGCCGGCCGTGGCCGGCGGCGCCGTGCTCGCCGTCGGACTCGGTGCGGACGCGCCCTCGTGGTGGCCGCACGACGGCCGCAAGGACGTCCTGCTCAGTGACGCCGACCGGACCCGGTGGCACGACTCCGGCTGGTGGTGGCCCACCGTCATCGCCGTGCTCGCCCTGCTCGTGCTGCTCGCCCTGTGGTGGCTGACCGCGGTCCTGCGGCGCCACCGGCTCGCCGAGGTCCTCGTCGACACCGGCGACGGTGAGGGCGCGCTGCTGCGCGGCCGTGCGCTGGAGGGCGTACTCACCACCGAGGCGGCCGAGGAGGACGGCGTCGAACGGGCCCACACCCGCCTGACGGGCCGCCGCGACGCCCCAGAGGCCCGGATCCGCCTCCTCCTGCAGCCCCACGTGAACCCGGGCGACGCCCTGCGCACCCTGACCTCGCAGGCCCTGTCCCGTGCCAGGGACTCGGCGGGACTGGCCGAACTCCCGGCGGAGGTCAGACTGCGGGGAGCCCGGCACCGGGCGGAGCGGGTCAGCTGACGGCCCGCCCCGCCGGGCGGACCGTCAGAACCCGTGCCGCATCCCGCCGTCCACCGGCAGCATGATCCCCGTCAGATAGGACGCGGCCGGGGAGAGCAGGAACGCCCCCGTCCGCCCGAACTCCTCCGGGCGCCCGTACCGCCGCAACGGGATGCGTGACTCGTGCGCGGCCCGCGTCGCCTCCGGATCCGCCGACATCCCGTCCAACTCGCGCACCCGGTCCGTGTCGATACGGGCCGGGAGCAGCCCCACGACCCGGATGCCTCGCGGCCCCAGCTCGTCGGAGAGCGACTTGGCGAACCCGGCGAGCCCGGGACGCAGCCCGTTGGAGATGGTCAGCCCGGGAATCGGCTCGTGCACGGACCCGGACAGCACGAACCCGATGACACCGCCCTCACCCAGTTCCTCGGCGGCCGCCCGCGCCAGGCGGACCGCCCCGAGGAACACGGACTCGAACGCGGCGGTCCACTGCTCGTCCGTGTTGTCGGCGACGAACCCGGGTGCCGGCCCGCCCACGCTGACGAGGATGCCGTCGAAACGTCCGAAGCGGTCGCGCGCGGCGGCGATCAGCAGCCCGGCGGCCGCGGGGTCGGCGTTGTCCACGGCCACGCCCACCGCGTTCGCCCCGAGAGCGGCGGCCGCCGCCCGGGCGCTCTCCTCCTCGCGGCCCGTGAGGACCACCCTCGCGCCGTCGGCGACGAGTTCCCGCGCGACCGCGTGCCCCAGTCCGCGGGTCGCTCCGGTGACGATGTAGACACGGTCCTTCAGCCCAAGATCCATGGCCCCTATCCTGCCTCCTCGCCCTCGAAGAGGGTGAGGGCGGTACCCACGAGACCGACGTGGCTGAACGCCTGGGGGAAGTTCCCGAGCTGCCGACCCGCGACGGGGTCGTACTCCTCCGCCAGCAGTCCCACGTCGTTGACCAGCCCCATCAGCCGTTCGAACAGCTCGCGCGCCTCTGCCGTGCGGCCGGTGAGATGCAGTGCGTCCGCCAGCCAGAACGAACAGACGAGGAACGCGCCCTCGCCGCCCGGCAGGCCGTCGACGGAGGTGGTCGCGGCCGCGCGGTGGTCCAGTCCGTAACGGCGGACCAGCCCTTCGTGGCTCAGCTCGTCGCGGATCGCGTCGACGGTGCCCACGACCCGGGGGTCGTCCGGCGGCAGAAAGCCCATGAGGGGGATGAGCAGCAGGGAGGCGTCGAGTTCGCGGGAACCGTACGACTGGGTGAAGGTGTTCCGGTCCGGGTCGTAGCCACGGTCGCAGACCTCGCGGTGGATCTCGTCGCGCAGCGCCCGCCAGACCTCCAGGTCGCCGCCCGTCAGGTCCGGATCGGCCTCCAGGGTGCGCACCGCCCGGTCGGCGGCCACCCAGCACATCACCTTGGAGTGCGTGAAGTGGCGGCGCGGCCCGCGCACCTCCCACAGCCCCTCGTCCGGCTTGCGCCAGGCCGTCCGCAGATACTCCATCAGCGCGCACTGCATCCGCCACATGTCGGGCTTGTCGGGCAGACCCGCACGCCGCGACACGAACACGGAGTCGATGACCTCGCCGTACACGTCAAGCTGCAACTGCCGTACGGCGTCGTTGCCGACCCGGACCGGGCGCGAGTCCTCGTACCCGGACAGCCAGGGCAGGTCGTACTCGGGGATACGGCGCTCACCGGCCAGGCCGTACATGATCTGCAGGTCGGCCGGGTCGCCCGCGGCCGCGCGCAGCAGCCAGTCGCGCCAGGCCTCCGCCTCCTCCTGGTAGCCGCAGGACAGCAGCGCGCCGAGGGTGAGGGCGGAGTCACGCAGCCAGCAGTGGCGGTAGTCCCAGTTGCGGACCCCGCCGATCTCCTCGGGGAGGGAGGTGGTGGCGGCCGCGACGATCCCGCCGGTCGGGGCGTAGGTGAGGGCCTTGAGGGTGATCAGGGAGCGGACCACCGTGTCCCGGTACGGCCCGTCGTACCGGCAGCGCGCCGCCCAGGCCCGCCAGTCGTGCAGGCTCGACCGCAGCGCCTCGTGGGGGTCGACGAGACGGGGCCGGGGCTCGTGCGAGGGGTGCCAGGTCAGGACGAACGCGATCTTCTCGCCCGGTTCGACGGTGAACTCCGCGTACGTGGCGCGGTCCTCGCTCCAGGACCGCACACCGGGTTCGCTGCGCAGCCACACCGAGTCCGGGCCGGCGACCGCCACACGGTGACCGTCCGACCGGCGCATCCACGGCACGGCCGAGCCGTAGTCGAAGCGCAGCCGCACCGTGCTGCGCATGGTCACGCGGCCGGACAGCCCCTCCACGATCCGTACGACATCGGGGGAGCGGTCGCGCTGCGGCATCAGGTCGGTGACCCGTACCGTGCCCTCCTCGGTCTCCCAGTCGGTGTCGAGGACGAGCGAGTCGTGTCGGTACGCGCGTCGCGCGCAGGTTCCGCCCCCTGGGGGCGCGAGCGTCCAGTGCCCGTTCTCCTGATCGCCGAGCAGCGCGGCGAAGCAGGCGGCCGAGTCGAAGCGGGGCAGGCAGAGCCAGTCGATGGAACCGTGGCGGTTCACCAGCGCGGCCGTCTGGTGATCGCCGATCAGCGCGTAGTCCTCGATAGGGGGGTGCACGGGGTGCGGGTTCCCGGGGCCGAGGGTGATCAATCCGGCGGGATCCGGAGGGAGTGCGTCAGCCCGGCCCCGTGCCCGCCGTGGTCCCGCCCACTCCCGAGAAGATCACCCCCGAGCCGGAGGGGGCCTGGTTGAGCACCCAGAGGCCGAGCAGGGTGGCGAGGGCGAAGACCAGGAGGACGAGGACCGCGAGGACGAGCCGCCGTCGGCGTTCGCGGCGGAGCCAGTCGCCACGGGCCGTGCGATAGGCGTCGGGGGCGGCGTGGACCCCGCCCGCCAGCGCGGCGAGTGCCTCGGCCAGCTCCCGCTCGGTGCGGTCCCGGCCGGTGTCGTTGCCGGTGGTGTCGTTCATCGCCGGGCCTCCATCGCCTGCGTCAGGGCGGCGAGGCCGCGTGCGGTGTGAGTCTTGACCGAGCCGCAGGAGATACCCATCGCGGCCGCGATCTCGCTCTCCTTCAGCCCCAGCCAGTGGCGCAGCACGAGGGCCTCCCGCTGCCGGGCGGGCAGGTGCTGGAGCGCGCCGATCAGCACCCGCTGGTCGTCGTGGAGCAGCGCGGTGCTCTCCGCGGAGGCGACCGGCTCCTCGGCCGCCGGGGTCTCCACGTGCTTGCGGGCGACCTGGAGGTGCCGTATCCGCATCCGGGTCAGATTGCAGACCGTCGACCGCAGATACGCCTCCGCGGCCTCGGCGTCCCGCAGGCGCCGCCACTTGCGGTAGATCTGGTAGTACGCCTCGGCGACCACGTTCTCCGGGTCGTCGGCGCCCAGCAGCACCGCGAGCCGCAGCATCGAGGAGTAGTGCAGCTCGAACAGCCGGGCGACGCCCGCCTCGCGCTCCACGTCGGCGGGATCGCCGAGGGCGCCCGGCGGCAGGGCGGGGTTCGGGACCTGTCCGGGGTGCGGTACCTGGGGTTCGGCCGGGGCCGGCACCTGGCTCCGGGGCTGCCCGGCGGCGGCCAGGGGTGCGGATGCGGCCGGGGGCACCGGCACACGGAGGTGCTGTCTGCGTCTCACGGGTTGCTCGCTCCCGTCTCGGGGCGCCGCCTGACGGTCAGGCGGGACGGTAGGTCGGTCGCGTCGGCGCCGCGCGGGACACCGAGCCGTTCGAGGACCGTGGTGCCGACGACGGCGACGGTCAGGTTGAGCAGGAGCGCGAGCAGGCCGGCGTAGATCTCCAGCGAGCCGCCGCCCAGGAGCACGATGGACGAGAAGCCCTCGCGCACCACCAGGAACGTGCCGGTCAGCATGCCCACGCCCCACCCGGCGAGCAGCGCCCGGGGGTGCAGCCGTCCGGTGAAGAGGCCGACGGCCACCGCCGGGAAGATCTGCAGGATCCACACCCCGCCGAGGAGCTGGAGGTTGATGGCGTCCTGGTCACGCAGCCCGAACACGAACGCGATCGCCCCCACCTTCGCGGTCAGGGACACCACCTTGGCGATGCGGACCTGGCGCTTGGGCGTGGCGGTGGGCTGGAAGTACTCGACGTACACGTTGCGGACGAAGCCCGTGGCGGCCGCGATCGACATCACCGCCGCCGGGACCAGCGCACCCACGGTGATCGCGCCGAACACCAGTCCCGCCAGCGGTCCCGGCATCAGCCGGTCCACCAGCATCGGTACGGCCGCCTCGGCACCGCCCTCGGGTGCCCGCACCCCGGACGCGAGCGCGGCGATGCCGAGGAACCCGAAGAGGGCGAGCAGTCCCGTCCAGGCGGGCAGCGCCACGGAGACCTTGCGGACCGTGTGCGGCCCGTCGGCGGCGAACCCGGCGGTGAGGACGTGCGGGTACATCAGCAGGGCCAGGGCCGAGCCGAGCGCGAGGGTGGCGTAGGCGGGCTGCTGTTCGGGGGCCAGCAGCAGCGCGGACCCCTCGACCCCGGTGCCGCCGAGCCGCCGGGCCGCTCCCTCGAAGACCGCGCCCGGGCCGCCGAACCGTTCCAGCACCAACCAGCACACGGCGGTCAGCGACACGAACACGGCCACCGCCTTCAGCGCCGAGATCACCGCGGGCGCCCGCAGCCCGTGCCGGTACGTCGCCACCGCGAGCCCCGCGAACAGCGCCACCATCACGAGGTCACCGGCCGCGCCCCGCGGATAGACGCCCCCGGCCGTCAGCACGGCCCGGATGCCGAGCAGCTGCAACGCCAGGTACGGCATCGTCGCGAGGATCCCGGTCAGCGCCACCACCAGGGCCAGCGGCGCCGAACCGTACCGCCCGCGCACGAAGTCCCCGGCCGTCACATAGCCGTGCCGCCGGGCGACCTCCCAGAGACGGGTCAGCAGGACGAAGGCCAGCGGGCACACGATCACCGTGTACGGCACCGCGAAGAAGGCGGGCGCCCCGTTGCCGTACGCGAGGCCCGGCACGGCGGTGAAGGTGTACGCGGTGAAGATCGTCCCGCCGAGCAGCAGCCAGGTCCACACCGGGCCGAGGCTCCGGTCGGCCAGCGCCCACCCCTCCAGCGACGGCAGCCGCGCCGAGGGGCGCAGCCGGCGCGCGGTCACGGCGAGCAGCGACGCTCCGCCGATCACGGCGAGGAACGTCGCGGTCATGGCTGCGTCCGCCATGGGTCACCGTCCTTGGTGTGCCTGGGCTCGCGGGTGTGCCTCGGCCCTCGCGTGTTGGTTGCGCGGACGGCCGGTTCGGAGGACACACGGCGGCGGGAAATCTTCGGGGAATCTTCTGGAATTCGCTGTCAACCGGATCCGTCGGGTGGGCAACTCTTGCACAGACCCACAGCGACAGGGAGAGGAGCAGAGCCCATGGCACACCACGCTCACCAGCGACTACGGCGCGTCGCGACCGCCGTCCTGCTGCTCGCCCCCGCCGCGGGACTGCTCTGGGTCCCCTGGTACGCCGGTGCGGAGCCACGGCTCGCGGGAACGCCGTTCTTCTACTGGTACCAGCTCGCCTGGGTCCCGGGATGCGGCCTCTGCCTGCTCGCCGCGTACGCGCTGACCGGCCGCCGCCAGGAGGGGCGTCGTCCGGACGGACCGCGCCCCGACCGACATCACTGAGCCGCACCCGCCCGATCGTCCCTGCCGCACACCGCCGCAACACCCGTTGAAATCAGGAGCCGCCATGTCTGTGTCAGTCATGCCCGAATCCGGTCCCGAGGGCCCGGAGAAATCCCGCATGTCGCCGAGATCGATCGCGCTGTGGATAGCCGTGGCCCTCGTCGGCGCGACCGGCTGGGCCGTGCTCGCCCTGTCCCGGGGCGAGGAGATCTCGGCCGTCTGGCTGCTCATGGCGGCCCTCGGTTCGTACGCGATCGGCTACCGCTTCTACTCGCGGTTCATCGTGCGCCGGGTCCTCCAGGCCGACGACACCCGGGCCACCCCGGCCGAACGCCTGGAGGACGGCGTCGACTACCACCCGACCGACAAGCGGGTGCTGTTCGGCCACCACTTCGCGGCCATCGCCGGCGCGGGCCCGCTGGTTGGACCGGTGCTGGCGGCCCAGATGGGCTATCTGCCGGGCACCATCTGGATCATCGCGGGCGTGATCTTCGCCGGTGCCGTGCAGGACATGATCGTCCTCTTCCTCTCCATGCGCCGGGACGGCAAGAGCCTCGGCCAGATGGCCCGCGACGAGATCGGCAAGGTGGGCGGCGCCGCCGCGCTGATCGGCGTCTTCGCCATCATGATCATCCTGCTCGCGGTCCTCGCGATGGTCGTCGTCAACGCCCTCGCCGAGTCCGCCTGGGGCACCTTCTCGGTCACCATGACCATCCCGATCGCCCTCTTCATGGGCTTCTACCTGCGCTATCTGCGCCCCGGCCGGGTCGTGGAGACCAGCTTCATCGGCGTCGCCCTGCTGCTGCTCGCCATCGTCGGCGGCGGCTGGATCCAGGACTCCTCGCTCGCCGAGTACTTCGTCTGGAGCCCCGAGACCCTGGTCTTCTGCCTGGTCGGCTACGGCTTCGTCGCCTCCGTACTCCCCGTGTGGATGCTGCTGGCCCCGCGCGACTACCTCTCCACCTTCATGAAGGTCGGCACCATCGCGCTGATGGCCGTCGGTGTCGTGGTCGCCGCCCCGAACCTCCGCGCCGAGCCGGTCACCGAGTTCGCGCACACCGGAACCGGACCGGTCTTCGCCGGCTCCCTCTTCCCCTTCCTCTTCATCACCATCGCCTGCGGCGCGCTGTCCGGCTTCCACGCCCTGGTCTCCTCCGGCACCACGCCGAAGCTGATCCAGAAGGAGTCGCAGGTCCGGCTGATCGGTTACGGCTCCATGCTCACGGAGTCCTTCGTCGCCGTGATGGCCCTCATCGCCGCGTGTGTGCTGGAGCCCGGCCTCTTCTACGCCATGAACTCCCCGGCCGCGCTGCTCGGCCCGACCGTGGACACCGCCGCCGAGGCCGTCAAGAACCTCGGCTTCACCATCACCCCGGACCAGCTCACGGCGGCGGCCAAGGCCGTCGAGGAGCAGACCCTCGTCGGCCGCTCCGGGGGCGCGCCGACCCTGGCCGTGGGCATGTCGGAGATCTTCGCCGGGGTCTTCGGCGGCGCCGGGATGAAGGCCTTCTGGTACCACTTCGCGATCATGTTCGAGGCCCTGTTCATCCTCACCACGGTGGACGCCGGCACCCGCGTCGGCCGCTTCATGCTCCAGGACATGCTCGGCAACGTCTGGAAGCCGATCGGCCGTGTCACCTGGAAGCCGGGCATCTGGATCACCAGCGCTCTGGTCGTCGGCGCCTGGGGCTACTTCCTCTACGCCGGTGTCACCGATCCCCTCGGCGGGATCAAGCAGCTGTTCCCCCTCTTCGGCATCGCCAACCAGCTGCTCGCCGCGGTCGCGCTGGCCGTGACGACGACGGTCCTGATCAAGTCGGGCAAGCTGCGCTGGGCCTGGGTCACCGGTATCCCGCTGGCCTGGGACGTGGCGGTCACCTTCACCGCCGGCTGGCAGAAGATCTTCTCCGACAACCCGGCCATCGGCTTCTTCGCCCTCCGCGACAAGTACGCGGCGGCCGTCGACAGGGGCGAACTCCTGCCCGGCGCCACGACCATGGACGACATGCACACGATCGTCACCAACAACACGGTCGACGGCGTGATCATGGCGATCTTCCTGATCCTGGTCCTCACGGTCCTGGTCAACTGCGCCGTGGTGTGCGTCCGCGCCGTACGCTCCCCGGTCCCGCTGCCGTCCACCGAGGCCCCGTACGTCGAGTCGCACATCGACGTGGGGGACTCCGAGAAGGAGTTGGTGGGGGCTCGCCGGTGACCGCCCGGAACTGGGTGCGCGGGGTCCGCTGGTACCTGCGGGAGCTGACCGGCGAGGCCGAGTACGACCGCTACTGCGCACGGCACCGCCGGCACCATCCTCAGGCCCCTCTCCCGACCCGCAGGGAGTACGACGCCCTGCGGACCCGGCGGCGAGAGGAACACCCGGAGGGCCGCTGCTGCTGAGTCGCGGCCGCGGACCGCTCCGCGGCCGTGTCGGCCGAGGGGTGCGTGGTCGGGTGCGGGTGCGGGTGCGTGGGGGCTGGTCGCGCAGTTCCCCGCGCCCCTGAAAGCGCAGGCCCCTGCGGGCCTGAAAGCGACGGCCCTGCTGGCCTGAAAAGCGACCGCCCTGCGGGCCTGGAAAGCTCTGGGCGCAGCCCGTGCTTCTCAGGGGCGCGGGGACTGCGCGAGAAGCCCCACCGGGCCCGCACCCGAACCACGCACCCGAACCCACCCCGCTCCCACCCCACCCCCGACCCCGGATCCAGAGATGCTGAGACGCCGACCCGCCCTCCTGATCCGTGACGAACTCGACGACGATCCCCTGCACAGGACCCTGACCGAACTCCGCCCCGCCCCCCAGCTCCACGGCCTCGGCGCCGGCAGCACCCGCCCCCCATGGGAACGCGTGGCCGACCTCCTCCGGGACACCGGCCGTGACTGGGACCGCCGAGCACACCGCCTCGCCGTACTGGCCCGGCACCTCCCCGCCGCCGTCCCCCAACGCTGGACGGCGGACCGCCCGGACGACGGCGACGCCCTCACCCTGCGCGCCTTCGCCGAGTCGTACCGCACCTCCGCCACCGACCGGGCCGCCGTCCGCCGGGCCGAACACTCCTGCCTCCGCGCCGCCGAAGCCTGCCCCGAGGACCCCACCCCCTGGCTGGCGCTGCTGTCCCTGATGGACACCTGCGCCGTACCGGTCAGGGACGCGGTGCCGGTGTGGACCGAGGCCGTCGACCGGGCCCCCTGGCTCCGCACGGCCCACCACCGCCTGCTCCGCTACCTGTCGCCGCGCGGACACGGCACGGTCCCCGACATGATGGACTTCGCCTGGCAGGCCGCCGCCCGGGCACCCCACGGCTCACCGCTCGCCCTGCTCCCCGTGGCGGCCCGCGTCGAACTCATGGCCCACCGCCAGGACACGGCCCCGTTCGAAACGCTCGGCTCGGGCGGCGGCAACTGGCACGAGCCCCGGTCCGTCCACGAGATCGACCTGGCCCTCACCAGCTGGTTCGACACCGGCACCGCACCTCACGCCGAAGCCGTCACCGACCTCAACATCCTCGCGTTCGCCCTGACCCGCGCCCACCGTCCCGCGCAGGCCGCACCCGTCTTCCGGCGCCTGGGCCGTCACATGACACGCCACCCGTGGGACCTGCTGCCCGAGCCGGACCGCACGTTCGCGTACTGGCGGGAGCGGGCGGCCGACGGCCGCGGCCGGACCTGAGACCGAGCCCGGGACTCCTGCTATGCCGACGCGGACGCCGTCTCCTTCTCCTCCTCCGCCGCGGCGGTCGCGGCCTCCGCGCGGTCGCGGCGCTCGCGGCGGACGAGGACGACATAGCCGATCGGGACACCGAGCGCGAAAAGCCACCACTGCAGGGCGTAGGCGTAGTTCAGCGCGGCGTTCTCGTCGCCGGGGCTGCCGAGCTGCTCCGGCGTGTCCCCCTTCGGCTCGGGCGCCGTCTGCGCGAGATAGCCACCGAGCACCGGGACGCCGAGGCGGTCCGCCTCCCGCTCGCTGTCGATCAGCATGATCTGCCGGTCCGGCAGGCCCTGGAGATCCTTGATGCCGCTCGCCTCGGTCGTCTCGTCGGGCATCAGTCGTCCGGTGACGGTGATCTCGCCGCCGGCCGGCGCGGGAATCCTGGGGAACGCGGTCTGGCTCGGGCCGTCCGCGGGGATCCAGCCCCGGTTGACGAGCAGCACCTTGCCGTCGTCGAGCACGAACGGGGTCAGGACGTGGAAGCCGACCTCGTCGTCGGCGTTGACGCGGCGCCGGACGACGACCTCGTCGTCGGTGTCGAAGCGGCCCTTCGCGGTCACCGTGCGGTAGCGCTCGGCGCTGGTGACGGTGTGCCCGGGCGAGGTCAGCCGCTCCACGGGCACCGGCTTCGCGGCCAGCGCGTCGGCGACGAGCTGATTCCGGGCGCTGCGCTCCTCGTAGCGATGCATCTGCCAGATGCCCAGCCTGACCATGGTCGGGATCAGGACGAGCGAGAGCAGCGTGAGGGTCACCCACTGCCGGGACAACAGGAAGCGGTACACCCCACGACCGTACAACTCGGCCATGGGGTGTGTTCGGGCGGGTGTCCGCTCGGGCCGCGGGGGCGTGGTCAGACCTTGTCGACGATGCCCGCCCTCCCCTCGGCCCGCGCGCAGTGGGCGCCGCAGTACCAGTGCCCGTCGACGTCGACACCCTGGCCGATGATCTGCACCCGGCAGTGCTCGCAGATGGGGGCCATGCGGTGGATCGCACAGGAGAAGCAGTCGAAGACGTGTACCGCCCCCTGCGCGTGGATCTCGAAGGTCATTCCGTAGTCATTGCCACAAACTTCGCATCTCGCCATGCGCCACAGGGTGAGCCGTCACCACCGCGCGGGCGAGCGGGCGGCGGGCGAGTCGCGTGCCAATCACCCATCCGTACGGCCGCCGCCACGGGCCTCCCCGCACCTCACCCGTCGGCGGGCTCGACATCCCGGAGCAGTTGCCCGAACGCCGCCTCGTCCACGACCGGCGTCCCGTACTGCCGGGCCTTGACGACCTTCGACGTGTGCGAGTCGGGGTCGTTGGTGACGAGGAGGCTGGTCACCCGGGACAGGCTCGTCGCCACGTGCAGCCCGGCCTCGATCGCGCGGTCCTCCAGCAGTTCGCGTTCGACCGAGGTGTCCCCGGAGAAGGCGACCCGCATGCCCTGCTTGAGCGGTTTGCCGTCCTCGTAGCGCCCGGGGTTCGGGTGGGGGCAGGCGGGCCGCTTCCGCGAGGGGCGCCAACTGGTGGGCCGTTGGGCGCCGAAGCCGCCGGGGCCCGCCTGCTGTCCGATCCGGGGTGCGGCGGGGCTCTCCCGCCACTCGGTCAGCGGCCGGCACTCGTGCAGCGGCAGTCGTACGTTGCTCGCGGCGGCGACCCGCAGGCTGGGCCGGAAGGCCTCCGCCAGCACCCGCGCGTCGTCCAGCGCGTGGTGAGCGCGCTGCTGGACGACCCCGAAGTGCGCCGCCAGCGACTCCAGTTTGTGGTTGGGCAGCGGAAGGCCCAGCTCCTTCGACAGCGCGATGGTGCACAGCCGCTGCCGCACGGGTGCCTCGGTCTGCGCGCGCGCGTACTCCCGGGCGATCATCGACCAGTCGAACACCGCGTTGTGCGCGACGAGTACGCGGTCCGCGAGCCGCGTGGAGAACTCCTGGGCGATCTCCCGGAAGAGTGGCGCCCCTTCGAGTACGTCGCTGGTCAGCCCATGGATCCAGACCGGCCCCGGATCTCGCTCGGGATTGACCAGTGTGTACCAGTGGTCCTCGACCTCGCCCCGCGCGTCCAGTCTGTACACGGCCGCGGAGATTATCCGGTCGTCCCGGGACAATCCGGTCGTCTCCACGTCGACGACCGCGTACCCCTGGGGGTACGCGGCCGGCCAAGGCGCTTGCGGCGCTGCGGTCGTGTGGTCTTCGAGCATGGTCCCTGAGGATACGGGCCGAGACTGACAGCCTGTTACCCGGCGTCGGAGAGGGGCGGGTGACGGAGCGACAGCCCCGTCCCGCCCCGGCCGGATTGGCGGAGAGCGCCAAGAAGCAAGCGCGTGCCACCGGAAATACTTGTCAGTAACAACGTCTAGTCGTCACCGACCGGCGGATCTACCGTGCCCCCATGCCCAACCTGCCCGATGTCGTGCTGTGGTCCATCCCCGCCTTCGTGCTGCTCACCGTGATCGAGGTGATCAGTG
The DNA here is from genome assembly GCF_042802995.1 of Streptomyces sp. NPDC057438. NCBI lineage: Bacteria > Bacillati > Actinomycetota > Actinomycetes > Kitasatosporales > Streptomycetaceae > Streptomyces > Streptomyces sp. NPDC057438. The sequence goes on along the minus strand of NZ_JBHVDD010000031.1, from coordinate 47,611 downwards.
TCCGGATCCATCCGGACGACGATGCCGCCGGGTACGAGACGAAGGACGCCGCGACCAGCGTCGGCATGGGGCTCGGGAGCCTCGTCTTCGACTTCCTCTGGAAGATCCCGATCCTCGCCGTCTACACGGCCGTCCACGAACTGACCCCGCTGCGCGTCCCCGTCCTGTGGTGGACGATCCCGCTGATGCTGCTCGCGCAGGACTTCTTCTACTACTGGTCGCACCGCGGCCACCACGTGATCCGGATCCTGTGGGCCTGCCACGTCGTCCACCACTCCAGCCGCATGTTCAACCTGACGACCGCCTTGCGGCAGCCCTGGACCACCTGGACCGTCTGGCCGTTCTACGTCCCGCTCATCGCCCTCGGCGTGCACCCGGCAGCGCTCGCCTTCTGCTCCTCCGCCAACCTCGTCTACCAGTTCTGGATCCACACCGAGCGGATCGGGAAGCTGCCCCGGGCGTTCGAGTTCGTGTTCAACACGCCCTCGCACCACCGGGTCCACCACGCTTCCCAGGGCGGCTACCTGGACCGCAACTTCGGCGGCATCCTCATCGTCTGGGACCGGATCTTCGGGTCCTTCGTCGAGGAGACCGAACGGCCGGTGTACGGGCTGACGAAGAACATCGACACCTACAACCCGCTGCGGGTCGCCACCCACGAGTACGTCTCCATCGCCAAGGACCTGAAGCGGGCGAGCGGTTGGGGCGAACGGGCGGGCCGCGTCTTCCGCGGGCCCGGCTGGCAGCCCGCACAACCGCCCGCCCGGTCGTCCCTGCAACCGCCCGAGCAGGCGCGGGCGGCCGGCCAGGGCGCGGGCAGCGTCGAGGAGACCGCCGCGTGAGACCGGACAGGGCGTCCGTCCTCCTCGTCGCCTTCGGGGCCGTCGCCGCGGCCGACCTCGGGTCTCTCGCCCTCGGCCTCGCTCCCGGGCACACCGTCGCCAAGCCGCTGCTGATGCCGCTGCTCGCGGCGTACGCGTTCACGAGGGGCGCGCCCCGGCCGCTGCTCGCGGCCCTGCTGTGCGGCTGGGGCGGTGACGTCCTGCTCCTCTCCGACGCCGAGCCCGCCTTTCTCGCCGGGATGGCGTCCTTCGCCGCCGGGCACGTCTGCTACCTCGTGCTGTTCGGGAGGTCCGACAGACCCGGGCGGCCCGCGTACGCCGTCGGGTACGGCCTCGCCCTGGCCGCAGCCGTCGCGAGCCTGTGGCCCGGTCTGCCGGCGGAGCTACGGCTCCCCGTCGCCGGCTACAGCGCCCTGCTGACCACGATGGCGTGGGCCGCCACACGGCTCGGGCCCGTCGCGGGCTTCGGCGGCGCGCTCTTCGTGCTGTCGGACATGCTCATCGCGACCGGCGTGGCCGACTGGCCGCAACCGCCCCGCCCCGACCTGTGGATCATGCTCACCTATCTGGCGGCCCAGTACCTCCTGGTCAGAGGCGCCCTCGACCGCCCCGGCGACAGCCGGACAGCCGCCCCGACGCACCCGGCCCGACCGGGCCGGACGGTGTGATCACCTACTGGCCCGCAAGCCGCGCTCACCGGCGGACCGGCAGTGGCGGCGCCGACATGACGGCGACCGCGCCGGGTGGCCGCGTCAGCGTGTGTGTGGGCTCCGGTCGTCATCCCTGCGAACCCGTCCCGTTGCGGCCTGGCGGTGTGATCGCCGGTCGGCGCGCGGGGTGTGTTCACCAGTGGATCGGCAGCGGCAGGGCCGTCAGCAGTGCCGAGACCGCGACGACGGTGGCGAGCACGGCCACCTCCGCCCGCGCGGGGGCGCAGGCGTCCAACCGGTCCCCGGTCGTGCGGCGCAGCCGCTGCCGGGCCCGCAGGGCGAGGGCGGCGACGACGGCCACCAGAAGCACCTTGGCCAACAGGGCGCGCCCGTACGCCGTCTGCGTCAACTGGTCCCCGACCGTCTCCGGCGGCATCCGGCGCAGGGTGCTCCACACACCGGTGGCGGTGACGGCGGCGAGCAGAACGGCGGCCACGCGCGCGTAGAGGCCCAGCAGCGCTGAGCCCGCCCGCGTCGAGCGCCACGCGCGGGTGCGCAGGGTCCGCAGAACGTGGAGCAGGCCGCCCGCCCACAGCGCCGCACAGGTCAGATGGACCAAGGTCAGGCAGGCGCCGACGAGCGGACCGTCCTCGGCCGGCGGATGCGCCCGCAGCGCCTCGGCGACGACGAGCACCGCCAGGGGCACCGCCTGGCCGGCCGGCCGGCGGGAGAGCGCCAGCAGTCCGGCCGCCGCGAAGGCGTTCACCTCCAGCAGGGCGAGTCTGCCGTCCCGGCTGTCGTAGAGGCCGCCCACGTCCAGGTCGGCGAGGGAGCCCGGGACCAGATTGCCCGTGGCCACGACCGAGGCCAGCCCCAGGGAGGCCACGAAGCCGGCCCCCGCCGCCCAGGGCGCCCCACTGCGCGGCACCTCCCCGCGCGCGCCGGGCACCCGCCGGGCCAGCCACCCCACGAACAGCTCACCCACCGGCACACACAAGGCCGCCAGAGCCACCGCCCGGAGCAGGGAGACAAGCTCGGCGCCGGGCGCCCCGGCCTCACCCGTACCGCCCAGCGCGACACGCGGCCCGAGCAGGGGGATCAGCGAGCCCGCGCTCACCAGCACGAGTACGACGACCGCCCGGCGGGCCCCGCCTCCGGGCGGCCCCGTCCGCCGCCCGGAACCCCGCCCGGGCTCGTCCGCCCCCGCCTTCGTCGACTCAGCTGCCCCACTCGTCAGGCTCACCCCGAAAAGTTCACCAGTCGCACCAGAACCGAGCAAGTGCCTGAAAACAACTGGCAGTTCGACATTGCCCCCATACGTACGGGTGAGTGGCCCGGGTGACTCAGGTCCAGCGCGGTGCGTCCGCGCCCCAGGGCCCCGGCGGGCGTGCCCAGTCGCCGGGCCCGCCCTCGAAGGACACCGGCGACAGGGCGTACCGCAGCCGCCCGAGCGGGCTGTCCCGCTCGGCGAGCCATGCCTCCGGTCCGTCGTACGCCTCGCCCTTGCCCGCGTGCTCGTCCGCGGCGTGCCCGATCCCGTCGGTCAGCCAGGCAGCCGTCCGAGCGAGGGACAGCCGCAGGACCCGGCCGTACCCCTGTTCCGCCTGCTCGGTGAGCGCCCTCAGCACGGCCGCCGCCAGCAGGTATCCCGTGCCGTGGTCGAGGGCCTGGGCCGGCAGCGCGCCCGGCCGTTCGCGCGCGCCCTCGATCGCCGCGATGCCGGTCGCCACCTGCACGAGGCTGTCGAAGCCCCGCCGCCCGGCCCACGGTCCGTACGCGCCCCACGCCGAGATCTGTGCCACGAGCAGGCCGGGCCGCCGTGCGACCAGCTCGTCCGGTGACAGCCCGAAGCGGTCGAGGGCGCCCGGCCGGTAGCCGGTGAGGACGACGTCCGCCGCGGCCAGCAGCTCCTCGAAGGCGCGCCGGTCGGCGGCGCGGCCCAGGTCGAGAAGCGTCGACCGCTTCCCGGTACCGGTGTCGGCGTGCTGGTCGGGGAGCTCGGGCAGCCCCGGCGGGTCCACGCGCAGAACGTCCGCGCCCAGCAGGGCGAGCGTGCGGCCGGCAACCGGCCCCGCGATGACCCGGGTCAGGTCCAGTACCCGCAGTCCGGCCGCGGGCAGCAGGGGCGGAGCCTCCCCGACCGCCGCGAGCACGCGCGCAGGCGCCGTGTCCAGCCGTTCGTGCTCGACCAGCGGCCGGGCCGCCACCGCCCTGGCCTGCTCGTGCGCCGCCCACTGCGCGGCCGTCCGCAGGGCGACCGCCAGGCCGCCGGCCGCGTACACCGTCTCCTCGACCTCCAGGGACGCCCGCCCCGCGAGCGCCGCCCCCACGTCGGCGACCGGGTCGGGGGAGGTCTCCGGCACGCCCAGCGCGGACAGCAACCGCTGCCGGTGGTGGGGATAGTTGGCGTGGGTGCGCACCCACCCGTCCGCCGTCCGCCAGAACCGCGACAGCGGCGCGAAGCTGACCGGCGCCCGTCCCTCGACCCGCAGATGACGCTCACTCACGAAGGCGGTGCCGACCGCCCCGTCGTCCACCCGCACCCGGGGCACCTCCGCGAGCCCGGCCCGCCGCGCCCCCAGCTCGGCCGCCGCCAGCGCGCACACCCCGACGCAGGTCCGCGCCCGCTCCCGTACCGGCAGCCGGGCCCGCAGCACCCCGTCCCGCTCGACGGTCGAGACCCTTTGCGGCAGCGCGGGATCCCCGCCCAGGGCCGCCCACACCCAGTCCATGTCAGTCATGATCCGAACCTACGCAACGCAAGGGCCGGGCGGTGTGCCACCGCCCGGCCCGGCCTCCGTGGAGAGGGTTGCGCTCCTTCTCGACGGCTACTTCTCGACGGCCTTCAGGGCGTTGACGATGCCGAAGCCGTAGAAGCCGTTCTGGTCGAGGGTGCCCTGGCACACCGCGTCCTGCGTGCCGTCACCGTTCTGGTCGTACGACGTCGGGCAGGCGTGCTTGTCCGCCTCGGCCTTCAGCAGCCGCTGCAGCCGGCCCGGGTTGGCCCCCGGGTGCGTGGACTTCAGCAGCGCGGCGACACCGGCGGCATGCGGCGACGCCATCGACGTGCCCTGCAGGAAGCCGTACCCGCCGTTCGGCATGGTGGACAGGATGCGGCCGTTCTTCGACGGCGTGTCCGGAATCTGGTAGCGGGCGTCGCCACCCGGGGCCGCGATGTCGACGACACCGTTGCCGTACGTGGAGTAGTACGACTTCTCGTTCTTCACGCCGGTCGCGCTGACCGTGACGACACCCGGCAGCTGGGTCGGGACGTCGAAGCACTCGCTCGGGTCGATGGTGCGCGGGACCGGCGTGGTGTCGTTGGGGCTGGAGGCGTCCGCGATCGCGTCGGAGGCGAGGTCGTGGTTGGAGTTGCCCGCCGACGCCAGGTTCAGCGTGCCCTCCTTCGTGGCGTACTCCTGGGCGCGGTTGACCGCGTCGACGATCGCCTTCTGGTCCGGGTCGTCCATGCAGTTGTAGAGCCACGGGTCGACGTAGTAGCTGTTGTTCGTGATCTCCACGCCGTGGTCGGCGGCGAACACGAACGCGCAGACGACGCTCTCGGCGTAGAAGAGGCCGCTGACGCGGTCGGTCACGTTGATGCCGGAGACCTTCACGCCCGGCGCGACACCGGCGACACCGACGCCGTTGCGGGCCGCGGCGATCTCACCGGCCACGTGCGTACCGTGGTAGTCGTTCGTGGTGTAGGGACGCCAGGCGCCCTCACTGGTGTCGGCGACACCGCCGTCGCAGTTCGCCGACTGCGACTTGGAGAAGTTCGGCGCGAGGTCCGGGTGGGTGTCGTCGACGCCGGTGTCGATCACGGCGACGGTGACGTTCTTGCTGCCCGGGTTGATCTTCGCGGCCTTGTCGGCGCCGATGGCGCGCAGGTCCCACTGGTCGGCCTCGAGGGGCTCGGCGTCGGGGATGTCGGCCGAGGCGGCCTTCACCTTCGCGGCCTCCTCGGCCGTGAGGTAGTCGACACCGCCCACGTCCGTCGTACCGGCCGGCGTCAGCGGCGAGGTCCGGGTGGCACCGGCGGACTGCACACCACGCACGGCGCGGATCTTCGCGCCGAAGGACGGGTCGGTCGAGTGGACCACGATCACGCCGATCTCGTCGTACGTGATCACGATCTTGCCGCCGGCCTCGGCTATCGCCTCCTGGACGGCGGCTATCGTGCGCTTGTTCGTCTTCGTGTTCACGACGTACGAGAGGTTCGGGCCCTCCGCGGTCGCGGCGGTGGACTTCGCGACCGGGGTCGCCGAGGCGACACCCGGCAGGAAACCGAGCGAGGCGGTCAGCGACAGGACGACCGGCACCGCGAGAGCGAGCCGTCGTCTGGAGCGCAGATGAGCCATGGGTTCTCCACATCAGCTTCAAAGAAACCGGCCCAGGACACACCGGTGCCTGGGCAGGTACATGACGTTGGTGGTGCAGCCCGAAGCTATCTCTGGTCGTCGCCGGCCAGCAATGACTTCACGGGCGGGAGGCCGAAGTAGAGGGGTAACCCTCGAAGTCGCCGCACGTCCCGGCCGCTTCAGCATCGGTTTTCGAAAGAAACACACACGGTTGAACCGGTCCCACCGCGCCGCCGTGACGTTGTGCAGGGAGCCCGAGCACGATCGTGCATCCCGTCACCCCAAGGAACAGAGCCCACCCCATGTCCGTACCCCAGCCGTCCCCCGACCCGATGGCGAAGAAGCCACCGTCCGCCGTCGCGACGGCGGCGCAGACGCGAGGAGACTCCGTGGCAACCGACGCACCGCCCCCCTCGAAGACCGAGCATCACCTCCCCTCGCCCGAGGAGTACGCCGCGGTCCATGAGAGCGCCGAGTTCGCCGAACTGCGCCGCTCCTACCGCTCGTTCGCCTTCCCGCTGACCGTGGGATTCATCGCCTGGTACCTGCTGTACGTCCTGCTCTCCAACTACGCGGGCGACTTCATGGGCACCAAGCTGTTCGGCAACATCAACGTCGCCTTCGTCCTCGGCGTCGCCCAGTTCGTCACCACGTTCCTCATCGCCTGGTGGTACTCGCGGCACGCCGCCGCGAAGCTCGACCCCAAGGCCGAGGCGATCAAGTCCCGGATGGAGGGCGGCGCATGAGCCCCGCACAGCAGACGTTCCTCGCGGCCAACGAGGCGAGCCAGCACCGGCCGCTCATCATCACCCTCTTCGGCCTGTTCGTCCTCGCGACCCTGGCCATCACCATCTGGGCCGGCCGCCAGACCAAGGACGCCGCCGACTTCTACGCGGGCGGACGCCAGTTCAGCGCCTTCCAGAACGGCCTCGCGGTCTCCGGCGACTACATGTCGGCCGCCTCGTTCCTCGGCATCGCCGGCGCCATCGCCCTCTTCGGCTACGACGGCTTCCTCTACTCCATCGGCTTCCTGGTCGCCTGGCTGGTCGCCCTCCTCCTGGTCGCCGAGCCGCTGCGCAACTCCGGCCGCTACACCATGGGCGACGTCCTCGCGTACCGCATGCGCCAACGCCCCGTGCGCACCGCCGCCGGTACCTCCACGATCGTCGTGTCGATCTTCTACCTGCTGGCGCAGATGGCGGGCGCGGGCGTCCTCGTCTCCCTGCTCCTCGGCATCACCTCCGACGCGGGCAAGATCCTCATCGTCGCCCTCGTCGGCATCCTGATGATCGTCTACGTCTCCATCGGCGGTATGAAGGGCACCACCTGGGTCCAGATGGTGAAGGCCGTGCTGCTCATCGGCGGCACGCTCCTCATCACGTTCCTGGTGCTGCTGAAGTTCAACTTCAACATCTCCGACCTGCTCGGCACCGCCGCCGAGAACAGCGGCAAGGGCGCCGCGTTCCTGGAGCCCGGCCTCCAGTACGGCGCGACCGGCACCTCCAAGCTGGACTTCATCTCCCTCGGCATCGCCCTGGTCCTCGGCACCGCCGGCCTGCCGCACATCCTGATCCGCTTCTACACGGTGCCCAACGCCAAGGCCGCCCGGAAGTCCGTGAACTGGGCCATCGGCATCATCGGCGGCTTCTACCTGATGACCATCGCCCTCGGCTTCGGAGCCGCCGCGCTGATCTCCCAGGACGAGATCATCGCCTCCAACCCCTCGGGCAACACCGCGGCCCCGCTGCTCGCCCTGCACCTGGGCGGCGTCGACTCGGCCTGGGGCGCGATCCTGCTGGCCACCATCTCGGCGGTGGCCTTCGCGACGATCCTCGCCGTGGTCGCGGGCCTCACCCTCGCCTCGTCCTCCTCCTTCGCGCACGACATCTACGCCAACGTCATCCGCAAGGGGAAGGCCTCCGGCGCCGAGGAGGTCCGCGCGGCCCGCTGGGCGACCGTCGCCATCGGCATCGTCTCCATCGGCCTCGGCGCCCTCGCCCGCGACCTGAACGTGGCCGGCCTGGTCGCGCTCGCCTTCGCGGTCGCGGCCTCCGCCAACCTGCCGACCATCCTCTACAGCCTCTTCTGGAAGAAGTTCACCACCCAGGGCGCGCTGTGGTCGATCTACGGCGGTCTGATCGTCGCCGTCGGCCTGGTGCTGTTCTCGCCGGTGGTCTCCGGCGACCCGAAGGCGATGTTCCCGGACGTCGACTTCGCCTGGTTCCCGCTGAAGAACCCGGGCATCATCTCCATCCCGTTCGGCTTCCTCATGGGCTTCCTCGGCACCGTCCTGTCCAAGGAGAAGGCCGACGACGCGAAGTACGCCGAGCTGGAGGTCCGCTCCCTCACGGGCACCGGCGCGCACTGATCCCGGTCCACTCCGCCCGGGGCCGTCGTAGATCCCTACGGCGGCCCCGCGCGCTGGCCGGTCGTAGGGATCTACGGCGATTGTGCGCCGTATCCCGTCCGATCCGGCCCGTGATGTCGTCAGTGGCGTCACGTAGGCTCGCAGGTATCGGAAGAACCGTGATTGCTTCGAGGGAGGGGGCCCACGTGCTCATCGACACCTACGGCCGAGTGGCCACCGACCTGAGGGTCTCGCTGACCGACCGGTGCAATCTGCGCTGCACGTACTGCATGCCCGAGGAGGGCCTGCAGTGGCTGGCCAAGCCGGACCTGCTCACCGACGACGAGATCGTCCGCCTCATCGGCATAGCCGTGCGCACCCTGGGCGTCACGGAGGTCCGCTTCACCGGCGGCGAGCCGCTGCTGCGTCCCGGCCTCGTCGGCATCGTGGAGCGGGTGGCGGCTCTCGCCCCCCGCCCGCAGATGTCCCTGACCACCAACGGCATCGGCCTCAGGCGCACCGCGACCGCCCTGAAGGCGGTCGGCCTGGACCGAGTGAACGTCTCCCTGGACACCCTGCGCGCGGACGTCTTCAAGACCCTCACCCGCCGGGACCGCCACAAGGACGTCCTGGAGGGTCTGGAGGCCGCCCGCGACGCGGGCCTGACCCCCGTCAAGGTCAACTCGGTCCTGATGCCGGGCCTGAACGACGACGAGGCCCCCGACCTCCTGGCCTGGGCCGTCGAGCACGACTACGAGCTGCGTTTCATCGAGCAGATGCCGCTGGACGCGCAGCACGGCTGGAAGCGCGACGGCATGGTGACGGCCGGCGACATCCTGACCTCCCTGCGCACCCGCTTCGACCTCACCGCCGAGGGCCAGGACGCCCGCGGCTCGGCCCCGGCGGAACGCTGGCTGGTCGACGGCGGCCCGCACCGCGTCGGGGTCATCGCCTCCGTCACCCGCCCGTTCTGCTCGGCCTGCGACCGCACCCGCCTGACCGCCGACGGGCAGGTCCGCACCTGTCTGTTCGCCCGCGAGGAGACGGACCTGCGCGCCGCCCTGCGCTCCGGCGCGCCGGACGAGGAGATCGCCAGGATCTGGCGCCTGGCGATGTGGGGCAAGAAGGCGGGGGCGGGCCTGGACGACCCGTCGTTCGTCCAGCCGGACCGACCGATGTCGGCCATCGGAGGATGACCCGAGGAGACCCGCGCGCTCTACGGCGCCGGGCTCTCCCACTCGTCCAGCGCGACGACGTCCTTGAGGAACCCCCGCACTCCCAGGAACTGCGACAGATGTTCCCGGTGCTCGTCGCACGCGAGCCACGTCTTGCGGCGCTCCGGCGTGTGCAGCTTCGGGTTGTTCCAGGCGAGCACCCAGACCGCGTCGGCCCGGCAGCCCTTGGCCGAACAGATGGGGGAGGACGGATCGGAACCGGGGGTGTCGAGGATGTTCACACGACGACCCTAGCCGCAGAAAAGGCGACGCCGAGCAGCCACGGGGGGAGCTGCCCGGCGTCGGTCTGTCGCTCCGACGGGGGATGCGGAGCGCGTACGAAGTATGTCACGGGTAGGCCTCTGCCCGGCACAGGAACTACATGATTGATCTGAGCATTTCTTGAGCTTGGCGGGTGGCCGGATTCCGCTTCTCCCGGGCCCCCGGCACTCAGAGTCGCTCGCGCGACTCGCCGTGCCGGCCGCCCGCGGGGTCGGCCGTGACGTCCTCCGGGACGGATTCCGCGAAGCGTCCCCCGGCCCCGGAACCGGCCGAGGACGCGGCGTCCGTCTCCCGCGGCGGTGTGATCATCGGCCGCGTCGGGGCGTGGACGAACGTGGACGGCAGCGAGGGCGCGTTCTCCCGCCCCGCGTTGGCGATCACCACGGCCACGTACGGCAGCACCCCGCCGAGCACGAGGGCGACGACCGCGACGTGCCGTTCGACGTTCCAGAGGACCGCGGCGGCGATCACCGCGAGGGTACGGACGGACATCGAGATGATGTACCGGCGCTGCCGGGCGCGGACGTCGTCGGTGAGGCCCTGCCGGGCGCCGGTGATCCGGAAGACCTCGACGTTTCCCTGCTTCCGCATCACGTTCCACCACCCGCCTGTATCGGACGCTCCCCGGCCCGTGCCCTTCCGCGCCGCGGCGCGGAACGCGGTCCGGACACGGTCCACGGTACGCCGCGTCTGCGCCGCCTACGAGACCGGGTCACCTGCGACGGGGAGCGGAGGAAATGCGCCACGGCGCGTACGGCCCGGCCCGACATGCGGCGTATCGCGGGCGGGCCGACACTGGGCGTACTGCTCACGTCGAGCCGTACGAGGAGGCAGCCATGGGCTGGTTGTGGGCGATCATCGTGGGATTCATCCTGGGCCTGCTGGCCAAGGCGATCCTGCCGGGCAAGCAGCACAGCCCGCTCTGGCTGACGACGATCTTCGGCATGCTGGGCGCCGTCGTCGGCAACGCGATCGCACGCGGCTTCGGGGTCGAGGAGACCGCCGGGATCGACTGGAGCCGCCACATCTTCCAACTGGTCGCCGCGATCGTCATCGTGGCCCTGGGCGACATGGCGTACATGGCGACCCTCGGCAAGAGGAAACGGCGCACCTGAGCCCCGTGGAGGGGCGCGGGGGACTGCGCGAGCAACCACCACGCAGCGGCACTCGCCGGACCACCCACGCCCCTACGGCGCCTAGGCCTCGGCGGCCACCTCGACCGCGGCCAGGTTCTTCTTCCCCCGCCGCAGCACCAGCCACCGCCCGTGAATGAGGTCCTCCGACGCCGGCACGGCGTCCTCCGCGGTGACCTTCACGTTGTTCACGTAGGCCCCGCCCTCCTTCACGGTCCGCCGCCCCGCGGACTTGCTCGGCACCAGACCGACCTCCGCGAGGAGATCCACCACCGGTGCCAGCGCGGCCACCTTCGCGTGCGGCACCTCCGACAGCGCCGCCGCCAGCGTCCTCTCGTCCAGCCCGGCCAGGTCACCCTGTCCGAACAGCGCACGGGACGCGGCGATCACGGCGGCCGTCTGCTCGGCCCCGTGCACCAGCGTCGTCAGCTCCTCGGCCAGCGCGCGCTGCGCGGCACGGGCCTGCGGCCGCTCCTCGGTCTGCCGCTCCAGCTCCTCCAGCTCCGCGCGGGACCTGAAGGACAGGATCCGCATGTACCCGCTGATGTCCCGGTCGTCCACGTTCAGCCAGAACTGGTAGAACGCGTACGGCGACGTCATCTCCGGGTCGAGCCAGACGGCGCCGCCCTCGGTCTTGCCGAACTTCGTGCCGTCCGCCTTGGTCATCAGCGGTGTGGCCAGCGCGTGCGCCTCCACCCCCGGCTCCATCCGGTGGATCAGGTCCAGACCGGCCGTGAGGTTGCCCCACTGGTCGCTGCCGCCCTGCTGGAGCGTGCAGCCGTACCGGCGGTAGAGCTGGAGGAAGTCCATGCCCTGGAGGATCTGGTAGCTGAACTCGGTGTAGCTGATGCCCTGGTCCGACTCCAGCCGACGGGCGACGGAGTCCTTGGCCAGCATCTTGTTGACGCGGAAGTGCTTGCCGATGTCCCGCAGGAACTCGATGGCGGACAGGCCCTCGGTCCAGTCGAGGTTGTTGACCATCACGGCCGCGTTCTCCCCCTCGAAGGAGAGGAACGGCTCGATCTGGGCACGCAGCCTGCCGACCCAGCCCGCGACCGTCTCCGGGTCGTTCAGCGTGCGCTCCGCCGTCGGGCGGGGGTCGCCGATCAGGCCCGTCGCCCCGCCGACCAGCGCCAGCGGCCGGTGCCCGGCCTGCTGGAGCCGGCGCACGGTGAGCACCTGCACCAGATGGCCGACGTGCAGGGACGGCGCGGTCGGGTCGAAGCCGCAATAGAACGTGACGGGACCGTCCGCGAGAGCCTTGCGCAAAGCGTCCTCGTCGGTGGACAGGGAGAACAGCCCCCGCCACTTCAGCTCGTCGACGATGTCCGTCACGGTTCTCTTGTCTCCTCGGGTGGGTCGTAATCAGGTACGAGGTTATACGCCCTGGCTGACAGAACTCATATTGAAATCCGGCACCCGCAGCGCGGGCATCGCGGCCCGGGTGAAGTAGTCGCTCCACTCGCGCGGCAGCGTCTTCTCCGTGCGCCCGGCCTCCGTGGCCCGGCCCAGCAGGTCCACCGGCGACTCGTTGAACCGGAAGTTGTTGACCTCGCCCGTGACCTCGCCGTTCTCCACGAGGTAGACCCCGTCCCGGGTCAGCCCGGTCAACAGCAGCGTCGCCGGGTCGACCTCCCGGATGTACCACAGGCAGGTCAGCAGCAGCCCGCGCCGGGTGTTCGCGACCATCTCCTCCAGGGAGCGGTCCTCGCCGCCGTCCAGGATCAGGTTGCCGATCGTCGGCACCACCGGAAGCCCGGTCAGGCCCGCGCTGTGCCGGGTGGTCGGCAGGTGCGCGATCTCGCCCCGGCTGATCCACTCGGTCTCCCGCAGCGGCAGGCCGTTGTCGAACACCGAGCTGTCACCGCCGGAGGAGTGGGCCAGCACGAAGGGGGCGGACTCCAGGCCGGGCGCGTGCGGATCGCTGCGCAGGGTCAGCGGCAGCTCGGTCAGCCGCTCGCCGATCCGCGTGCCCCCGCCGGGCTTGCTGAACACCGTCCGGCCCTCGGCCGCGTCCCGCGCCGAGGCCGACCACATCTGGTAGATCAGCAGATCGGAGACCGCCGTCGGCGGCAGCAGCGTCTCGTACCGGCCGGCCGGCAGGGGAACCCGCCGCTCGGCCCAGCCCAGCCGTACGGCCAGCTCCGCGTCCAGGGCCGCCGGGTCGACGTCCTTGAAGTCCCGCGTGGAGCGCCCCGCCCAGGCCGAGCGCCTGCGGTCCGGGGACTTGGCGTTGAGCTCCAGCGTGCCGTTCGGCTGGTCGTGCCGCAGGCGCAGTCCCGTGGACGTGCCGAGGTAGCTCGACACCATCTCGTGGTTGGCGAAGCCGTACAGCTCGCGGCCGCCGGCCCGCGCGCGGGCGAACGACTCCCCGAGCGCCGGCGCGAAGTCAGCGAACACGGCGGAGGAGGTCTCGGCGGGCGCGTCCTCGAAATCGGGTGAGTGCGCCACGCCCGTGACCAGCGGCTGGGCGTCCTCGGCGGGTCCGGCGCCCCGCGCGGCGGCCTCGGCGGCCCGCACCAGCGGCTCCAGCTCCTCGGCGGTGACGGCGGACCGCGACACCACCCCCGAGGCGGTGCCCTCCTTGCCGTCGACGGTGGCGACCACGGTCACCGACCGGCCCCGGGTCACCCCGTTCGTGGTCAGCGCGTTGCCGGCCCAGCGCAGGTTCGCCGTCGAGTACTCGTCGGCGATCACCACACAGCCGTCGGCCCGCGACAGCTGCAGCGCCCGCTCGACGATCTCGTGCGGCTTGTTGGTACGGGCGCTCATCGACCGGCCTCCTGCGTGGTGTTCAGAATGTTGACGCCCTTGAAGAGGGCCGACGGGCAGCCGTGCGACACCGCGGCGACCTGGCCCGGCTGGGCCTTCCCGCAGTTGAAGGCGCCGCCCAGGACATACGTCTGCGGCCCGCCCACGGCCGCCATGGAACCCCAGAAGTCGGTCGTCGTCGCCTGGTAGGCGACGTCCCGCAGCTGCCCGGTGATCCGCCCGTTCTCGATCCTGAAGAACCGCTGCCCGGTGAACTGGAAGTTGTAGCGCTGCATGTCGATGGACCACGACCGGTCCCCGACGACGTAGATCCCCCGGTCCACCCCGCCGATCAGGTCCTCGGTGGACATCCCGGCAGGGTCCGGCCGCAGCGACACGTTGGCCATGCGCTGCACCGGCACATGCCCGGGGGAGTCGGCGTAGGCGCAGCCGTTGGAGCGCCCGAGACCGGTCAGCCTGGCGATCCGGCGGTCGAGTTGGTACCCGACGAGGGTGCCGTCCTTCACCAGGTCCCAGCTCTGGCCCGCGACGCCCTCGTCGTCGTACCCGATGGTCGCCAGCCCGTGCTCGGCGGTGCGGTCCCCGGTGACGTTCATCAGCTCGGAGCCGTACCGGAGTCTGCCCAGCTTGTCGAAGGTGGCGAAGGACGTGCCGGCGTACGCGGCCTCGTAGCCGAGCGCGCGGTCCAGCTCCGTGGCGTGGCCGATGGACTCGTGGATGGTCAGCCACAGGTTGGAGGGGTCGACGACCAGGTCGTACACGCCCGACTCGACGCTCGGTGCCCGCATCTTCTCGGCGAGCAGTTCCGGGATCCGCGCCAGCTCGTCGTCCCAGTCCCAGCCGGTGCCCGTGAGGTACTCCCAGCCACGCCCCACCGGCGGCGCCAGCGTCCGCATCGAGTCGAACTCGCCGCTGGACTCGTCGACCGAGACGGCCGTCAGCGACGGGTGCAGCCGGACGCGCTGCTGGGTGGTGACGGTCCCGGCGGTGTCCGCGTAGAACTTGTTCTCGTGCACCGTGAGCAGCGAGGCGTCCACGTGGTCGACCCCGGCGGCCGCCAGCATCCGCGTGCTCCACTCCGTGAGCAGCGCGGTCTTCTCCTCGTCGGGGACGGTGAAGGGATCGATCTCGTACGAGGAGACCCAGGTCTTCTCCGCGTGCACGGGCTCGTCGGCCAGCTCCACCCGCTCCTCGGACCCGGCGGCCCTGATGACCTGCGCGGAGAGCTTGGCCATGGCCACGGCCTGCGAGGCGACCTTCGCGGCGGCGTCCATCGTCAGGTCCACCCCGGAGGCGAACCCCCAGGTCCCGCCGTGCACCACCCGCACCGCGTACCCGAGGTCCGTCGTGTCCGAGGACCCGGCGGGCTTGGCGTCCCGCAGCCGCCAGGAAGCACTGCGCACCCGCTCGAACCGGAAGTCCGCGTGATCGGCGCCGAGGGCACGCGCGCGTGCCAGCGCGGCGTCGGCGAGGGCACGCAGGGGCAGTGCGAGAAACGTCGCGTCAATCTCATGGGGCACGATGGCCCTCCTCCTCTTCGACCCCGTTGGGCAGGCACGCCGTCGCCGGAGCGGGCGCACCGAAGTGCAATGATGCGCCACGTCTGCGGATGACCGCGTCTGTTTCCCGATCGGCCGGTGATCTCGCGCCCTCTGGCGCGCGTCAGTCATATCTGATGCGCGGTTGCCTCACGGACTGTCAGATGCTCATGGCAATATCTGGGCATGGAGGGGTGGGGACTTGAGTTCCGCACATGGTCGTTGTCCCTGGACGACATCCGCATGCGGCGATTGCTGACGCGACACGCGTGCCTGCGCCAGCGAAGGTGTGTGCACGGAAAGACCGCGGGGGCGGGGCAGCCCGTCACCCGCCAGGAGGCCCAGTCGGCGCGAGTGTGGCTGACCAGGGCGCGGGAATCCCGGCTGACTGACATCGCACAGTGTGCGCTGGTCACCGCGGCCAGGGCACTGCGGACGGAGTACGGCTTCCCTGAAGAGGTGGTGGCCGAGCCGTCCGGGGAACAACTGGTCACGATGTTGACCGTGCTTGACCCGGAGTTCGCGCACTGCGTCGTGCTCGGCCTGTCGAACCCGGTGTTCAAGAACCTTCCTGCCGCCGCTCTCGTCACGCGCCGTCCGCAGGTGTACTTCAGGGCGGCGGACAGCGAGCCGCCGCCCGATGCCCGGGACATCGGTCCCGCACTGAGCGTTCCCGCCCCGCCCGCCGAGTCCGACCAGAAAGCGGAAGCCGCCACGATGACGTCGCCAGAGCAGCAGGACTCCCGGATCCCTGACGACGGGCAGTTGCGGGGGCTTCGGGACTCCGCCGCCCAACTGCGCTCCCGTGGTACAGAGTTGGCGCGAGCGCTGCGCGAGACGGCCCAGCTGATGAGCGAGGGACGCCACCTGTCGACGCAGGCGTGGACGGCCGACGCGGTGGCCGACTGGCGGCGGCAGCGCACGCTGCTGGCAGGGAGTGTGGCCGAGGCGGGTGGGACCTGGGGCTCGGACTGCGGACATGAAGAGCTGGAGGCCGAGCTCGACCGTCTGCAGGTCGAGGCCTCGCAGGCGCGCGAGCGTCGGCTGGACGAGCTGCGTCTGCGAGAGGCCCAGCTGCAGACGATGGTCGCCGTGTCGGACGCCGCTGTCGCCGCGCATCTGGAGCAGGCGCTGGAGCAACTCGCCGTGCAGATCGCCGACTTGGAGAGCGGTCGGGGCGAGGAGGAAGCCTCGGTCGCGGAGCCGGCTGAGGGGGAGGCCGAACCCCGCCCGGTGACGGAACCGGACACGTCGGCGGACGCAGTCCTTATGGCGGCTCCCTCCCAGCTCTCCGCGGTGGACGGGCACGGCGTTCCGGCCGCTGAATCCGGTGAGGCGCCCAGCGATGAAGCCGCCGCCGAGGAGCCCGATGCCCTCGGTGCGGACGAGTCGACCGTCGTCGGGCAGACCGATGCGGGCGTGGCCGACGCGGGCGGGATCGGCGCCGGGGAGACCGACACCGGGCAGACCGACGCGAGCCTGACTGTGGCCGTGGAGCCCACGGCCATGCCGGAGGCCGTACCGCAGGTGCCCGCCGCGGCAGCCCCCGCCGTCCCGTCCTCGCCGGACACCGCCGCGGAGGACCCCGCCGCGGAGGACACCGCCAAGCAGCCGCCTGCGGCCCCTGAGGGCGACCCGTCGACGGCCGCGGACGCCGCCCCGCCCGGCCCGCAGACCGCGGACGTGCCGTGGCCCGCTGGCATGGACCACGCGGACTGGGACCCTGCGGCACCCTGGGAGACCAGCCAGGACTCGCCGGTGGCGCGGTTGATCGGTGCAGGGCAGCTGCCCCACGCGTACTGGATGACGGCCGCGTCCCAGGAGCCGGAACCGCGCGCCCAGGCGCTGGCCTTCGCCGCCGCGGCCTTCGGCTGTGTCGGCAGCGACGAGGCCACCCAGGTGCAGATCGACCACGACATCACGCCGGAGCGCGTCGCCGAGGACAGGGAGGCGGCGATCGTGGCCACGGTCGCCGCGCTGAGGGCCGGCCTCACCGCGGGCTGGCCGCATGTTCTGGTCAGTGACTTCGCCACGCCTTCCGGACTGTCCGAGCCTTGGCAGCAGCTGCTCACCGTGCTGGTCACGGCGGTGCGGGACTGCCGGACCTTCGTCCCCGGCGCCATCGGTGACCTGGCGGACCCGGGGGACACCGTCACCCTGCGCGATCTCGGCGAGGAGGCGCGCGTTCTGCTGGAGGACCTGCCCCGCCGGAAGATCAAGTACCAGCGGGCCTCCCGGGTGCTGCAGTACCTGACCGGCCCGTCGGGCGCGCCCCACAAGGCGCTCAAGGCGGTGGTCGACTGGGCCCAGGGCGGCGACGCGGCCCCGCTGGCGGTGCTGAGCGAGAACATGCGGCGACCGGAGTACGTGGACCGGCTCATCGAGGAGGCCGACAGCCGCTTCCGCACGCCGAAGCAGTCGAAGGAGGCCATCCATTCCGGTGCACTGCGCCAGCTCCACGCCGCCGTGCGGTCCGTGAGCGAACTGGTGACCAAGGCCGACGCGGTGGCCACAGCGATCCGTAGCCGGGGCGCCGCGCACGGGAGCGACCTGCCCCAGCTGGCCACCGCCATCAACCAGCTGGAGTCGTACGGTCCGCCGCCCGGCGTGGGCGGAGCCATGCTGGGTCTGCTGCGGGACTGGCTCGTCGGTCAGTACGTCGCGGACACCTGGGCGTCGGCGGAACGCACCCCGTCCCACCACGCCCCGTCCGCGGACTGCCTGCTGCTCGCCCCGGACCTGCCCAGGGACATCGAGGGACGACCCGACCTCGCCGACCCGCGCACCCCGCGGGCGATGGCCGCGCTCCTCGCGCCCGCGTCACCCGACGCCGCCCTGAGCACCTACGTGGAAACCGGAGACCTGCACCTCGCCAAAGGGCTGATCGCGTGGGTCGAGCGCAACCCGTCCCTGCTGGCGTCCTTGCCGGAGGACTGGGCCGACGAGGCGACCCGTCGCTGCCGTGAGGCGGAGAAGGGCTGGCGCGACCGCACCGCCGAGTACCACCGCCGAGCCGCCGGACACCTCGCCCAGATCCGCACGCTCAACCTGATGGCACCGGACGTCGAACGCGACCTGACCGGCCGGCTCCAGGAGTTCGCCGACGGGGACGAGGCCGGACGCTACCGGTACGCACGCGAGCAGCTGGCCCGGTTGGTGCAGGAACTCGCGGGTCTGGTCAAGGACTCGACCGGGCGACTGCGCCAGGACCTGGAGCGCCTGCGCCTCGATCGGGAACGTGTTCTGACGGAGAACGACCACGACCGCATCCGGGCGCTCATCGACGAGGGGGACACGGTCACCGCCCAGGAGTTCCTGGCCCTGGCGAACGGCGGGCACAGCCTCCCCGATCGTCCCGAGCACGATGCGACCGAACTCGTCGAGTTCGTGTCGGGGCTCACAGGCCCCGGCATGCCCCGGCCCGGCGGCGAGGGCGTCCATGCCTCGTGGTGGGTCCACCACTACGATTCCGGCGAGCGGCTCACAGCCGCGGCGGAGCAGGCACTCGAATCCTGGCAGGCGCTGTGCACCAAGAAGGGCCGCAGCAGTGAATGGCAGCAGCACATCCCGCGCGTACTGCGCCTGCTGGGTCTGGAACCCGCCGGGCAGCTCCACTCCGACCGCCCTGGCCAGGGCGTCCGCCGGCTCAAGGTCCGCGCGACCGTCGCGGAGGACGCCGGTTACGTCGCGGCCCTCGGATCCCGTGCCACGTCGTACACGATCCTGCTCGTGTGGGAGGAACAGCGTGCGGGCGGTCCGCTGACGCACCTGGAGGACGCCGATGTCGACGCGAACATCGTGCTGTACCTCCATCCGCTGGGCCTGGGAGGCCGGCAGGCGCTCGTCGAGGCGGCCTCCGGACGTGCTCAGCAGGCACTGGTCATCGACCCGGCCGTCTTCGGCTGGATGGTGGCCCGGGCTCCCCGCTCGTTCCGATCCCTGCAGCGGATCACCCTGCCGTGGACGTCGTTCAACCCGTACACCCCCTTCGTCGCCGGACTGGTGCCGCCGGAGGTCTTCTACGGGCGTGACGACGAGCTCCGGGAGGTCATGGACCCCAACGGGGGGCTCTTTCTCTACGGCGGGCGGCAGTTGGGCAAGTCCGCACTGCTCCAGCGGGTGGCCGAGCTGTTCCCCAGCCGGTCGGAGGCCAATGTCGCCGTCTACCTCGACCTGCTCAAGGCCGAGATCGGCCAGGCCGAGCCGCCGGAGCAGATCTGGTCGCTGCTGGCCGAAGGGCTCAAGAGGCGTGGGGTCTTCGACGCGAAGATGTCCGAGCGTGGCGGACCCGACGTGGTGGCCAAGCGGATCCGTGACTGGCTGGACGCGGACGAGTCCCGACGACTGCTGATCCTCGCGGACGAGGCGGACGCCTTCCTCACCGCCGACTCGCGCCGTGTCTTCCGCAGCGGCGGCGAGTCGACGTTCCAGAACGTCAAGCGGTTCCAGCAGCTCATGGAACAGACCAACCGGCGCCTGAAAGTGGTGTTCGCCGGCCTCCACCAGGTGCAGCGCTTCGGCGACCTGTCGAACGTGTCCACCGCCCACGGTGGCCCCGACGTCCTGGTGGGGCCGCTCAAGCCGCACGCCGCGGTCAGGCTGGTGACCGAGCCGATGGCCGCCCTGGGCTTCGTCTTCGACCGGCCCGAGCTGGTGTGGCGGATCCTCGCCATCACCAACTACCAGGCCAATCTGGTGCAGATCTTCTGCAGCGAGCTCATTCGGACCCTCCAGGGGCGCGCGCACCCGGAGCCCGAGCGGCCCATGCGGATCACGGAGGAGGACGTCCAGGGCGTCGCCGCTTCCGAGACGGTCCGGCGGCGTCTGGCGGAGCGGCTGCGCTTCACCATCAACCTGGAGGACCGCTACCGGGTCCTCACCCTGGTGATCGCCCTGCGCAGTCTCGCCGACAAGTACCGGGGCGACTACACCGCAGAGCAACTGCTCGACCTGGCCCGGGAGGCCTGGCCGCAGGGCTTCGACGGCCTCGGTGTGAAGCGGGTCGAGATCTACCTCACCGAAATGGTGGGCCTGGGTCTGCTCGTCCAACTCGGCGACCGGTCCCGGTTCGCGGTGCGCAGCCCCAACGTGGTGAACATGCTGGGAACCCGCGAGGAACTGGAACTGGAGCTCAAGGAGACGGAGTTCAGCCTTCCCTACGACTACGACCCGCGCGCCGCGCGCCGACTCCTCGGACGGGACCCCAAGGACCGTATCCAGCGATACAGCCCTCTGACCGAGGGACAACTGCACGAGGCGGCCCAGCCCGGCGTGACCCTCATCGGAGTGACCGAGTCCTATCGGCCGCCTTTGATGATCAGGGCCGCCGAGGCCTTCGCCGAGGCGCGCGGAGTGGAGGTGCGCAAGGTCAAGGCACCCGATGACCTGCGCGTGGCGCTCCGGGACGCCGCACGGCTGCGACGCAACTACGTCCTCGTGGCCGACCTGTCCAGCCTGAGCAAACAGGAACTGGCCACCGCGGTGCACCTGTGCGCCGAACACGCCGGACCCGCGGCCGACGTCCGGGTGCGCTCCGCTGTCCGCAAGCACACGGGCAACCGCTCGGTGTTCCTGCTGGGTGACGCTCTCGCGACGGGCGCACTGGCGGACGAGGCCCGCGAGGGGACGCGACTGCCGGTGCGGTTCCTGCACCCCGAGCGGTGGACCGTGGACAGCCTGCGCGCCTGGCCCGAATGTCCGTTCGTGTCGAGGACCGAGCGAAGGAGTCTGATCCGGGTGACCGGCGGATGGGCTCCCTGGGTCGAGCTGGCCATCACCGAGGTCTCGGTCAACGGCGCGACCCTGGACAGCTCGCTGGACGCCGTGCGCCACGCCATCGGCAAACCGGGGAACCTCGCCGCGCACTGGAAACAGACCGGACTCGACACTCGCGACGAGCAACTCCTCAGCATGTGGACGTCGTACGTCGACGAGGGGCAAGGGGTGCCCCTGGACGACGTGGCGGCGGCGATCGAACGCCCCCTGGAGGAGGCCAGGCTCTGGCTGGGCCGTCTCGATCTGCTCGGGGTGCTGGACTCCCTGCCCGGGGGACACGCTGTGGACGCCGTCACCTTCCGCGCGGCGCGCGCTCGTACGGCCGGAGGGTGACGCGTGGAGCTCAGCGCCCGAGCGCTGTCCGAACTGCCTGGTGTGCGGCGCCAGATCAGCAGGATCGCGGCTGATCTGGCGGCAGGCGTACATTGCCTCTGGCTGCTCCCGGACGACCTGGTCGAGGGAGGCTACGCCGAGGAACTGCACCATGTGGCGCTCTGCGCCGCACCCGACCGCCTCGACATACCGGCACGCTCCGAGTCGGAGACGTCTTCGGTCCCGCCCCGGGGAGCACTTCCTGAGCAGACAGGCTGGGCCCTGGACGATCTGCCTCTCCTGGAGGACTACGACGACGGGTTCGACCTCGGACGGGAGCCGGTCCTCCCGCGCCAGCGCAGCGCGCCGCGACTCACCGAGGCACCGGAAGCGCCGGAGTCCGGACTCCTCGCCCGGCTGGCCAAGGAACTGTCCGTGCCTCCGAGGGAGGCCGTCGACACCCTCGTGGACCCCGACCGGCGATGGCGGCCGGTGATCGGCGTCCGGGCATGGGAGGAGCCGGCGGCAAGCGCGGCCTCCGGCGATCCGGAGCAGGAGCGCGGCAGGGAGGTGGCCCGTCTCGTCCGCTCGCTCAACGCGGCGGCGAAGCAGGCAGGTCTGCCGCCCGAGAACCGTCCCCGGCTGCTGGTGACGGCCCGGGTCGACGACCTTCCGCCCAGGTTTCCCGACGAACTCGAACTCGACCTGGCCACCTCGGCCGTGCACTGGTGGTGGGGGACCGTCGATCGGCTCGACAGCGCGACGGTCGTCTCGGCCGTGGCCGCCGACGTCTCCCGCGACACCCGCCGACGCGGCGAAATGCCGCGCGACCGCATCCTGCGCGCCGTCCGCGACGAGGTGGTGAGCGAGGTGTGCGGGCCCGATCCCGTGCTCGGCTGGCGACTGGCCCGGCGCTGGGACGGCAGCCAAGGCACGCTGGAGGACAGCCTTCGGGCGTGCCTGGGCGGCGTGCGGGCGGTCCCGCCGGAGGAGCCCTTGACCGTTCTCTCGGGCGTCGGCTCCGGGCACCGGCCGGCGACCGGGCTGCGCCCGGCCTGGGCGCGCGGGCTGCTGCAGGCCTGGGACGGCCGCTCACGCGTCCACCCGGTGGTCTGGTGCGGCGACCGGAGTCGCTCGGACCACTTGAAGATCCTGGTCAGCCAAGCCCAGGCGCGGGTGCTGCTGCCCTGGATCGAGGAGGCTCGCCAGCGTGTGGCATTGCGCGCCCTGTCCGCGGCGACCAGACCCGTGGCCGAGCTGATCGACTGCTATGTCGAGCGGCCTCCGGACGGATACCGCAGCCGCGCGCAGGAGGTGTTCCGCACCATCGAGGTCGGACCCTTGCTCCGTGCCTGCCGTCAGGGCCACCTCAACCTCCCCGTCGAGGACCGGCGGCTGCTGGAGCAGCTCGTCCTGGCCCGGAACGTGCTGTCGCACCGCGGGGTGTTGTTCGACCGCACTCTGCACATCCTGTGCGACGAACTGGCCCGGGCGGATCAGCGCTGGACCGGGGACATGTGAGCAACCGGTGGCACCGCGTCACCGGTCGCCGCGCACGGCAGGCCTGTAGGGATCCCACAGCACTGGCTGTCTCCCACTGTCGGTGCCCGAATGTCCTCCGCGGGGGACGGCCCGATAGGTTTTCGGAGAAGCCGCCTGTCATCCAGGTTTTCGGGCGGGTGTGTCAGACCCCTATGGAAAGGGTGATCCGTTGAGCCGCTCGGTTCTCGTCACCGGAGGCAACCGGGGCATCGGCCTCGCCATCGCCCGCGCGTTCGCCGACGCCGGCGACAAGGTCGCCATCACGTACCGCTCCGGGGAGCCGCCGGCCGCCCTCACCGAATTGGGCTGCCTGGCGGTCAAGTGCGACATCACCGACCCCGAGCAGGTGGAGCAGGCCTACAAGGAGATCGAGGCCGTGCACGGCCCGGTGGAGGTCCTGATCGCCAACGCCGGCATCACCAAGGACCAGCTCCTGATGCGCATGTCCGAGGAGGACTTCACCTCGGTCATCGACACCAACCTCACCGGCACCTTCCGCGTGGTCAAGCGGGCCAACCGCGGCATGCTGCGGGCCAAGAAGGGCCGGGTCGTCCTGATCTCCTCGGTCGTCGGCCTCTACGGCGCCCCCGGCCAGGCCAACTACGCCGCCTCCAAGGCCGCGCTGGTCGGCTTCGCGCGTTCCCTCGCCCGTGAGCTGGGCTCGCGCAACCTCACCTTCAACGTCGTCGCGCCCGGCTTCGTCGACACCGACATGACCAAGGTGCTCACCGACGAGCAGCGGGCGGGCATCGTGCAGCAGGTGCCGCTCGGCCGGTACGCGCAGCCCGAGGAGATCGCCGCGACGGTGCGGTTCCTCGCCTCGGACGACGCCTCGTACATCACTGGAGCCGTCATCCCCGTAGACGGCGGACTGGGAATGGGTCACTGATCACATGAGCGGAATCCTCGAAGGCAAGCGCGTCCTGATCACCGGTGTGCTGATGGAGTCCTCCATCGCCTTCCACACCGCCAAACTGGCCCAGGAGCAGGGGGCCGAGATCATCCTGACCGCGTTCCCGCGGCCCACGCTGACCGAGCGCATCGCCAAGAAGCTCCCCAAGCCCACCAAGGTCATCGAGCTGGACGTCACCAACGACGAGCACCTCGGGCGGCTGGCCGACATCGTCGGCGAGGAGCTGGGCGGCCTCGACGGAGTCGTCCACTCCATCGGTTTCGCCCCGCAGGACGCCCTCGGCGGCAACTTCCTGAACACGCCCTTCGAGTCCGTCGCCACCGCGATGCACGTCTCGGCGTACTCCCTGAAGTCGCTGACCATGGCCTGCCTGCCGCTGATGCAGAACGGCGGATCGGTCGTCGGCCTCACCTTCGACGCGAAGTTCGCCTGGCCGCAGTACGACTGGATGGGCCCGGCCAAGGCCGCCCTGGAGGCCACCAGCCGTTACGTCGCCCGTGACCTGGGCAAGCAGAACATCCGCTGCAACCTCGTCTCCGCCGGCCCCCTCGCCTCGATGGCCGCCAAGTCCATCCCGGGCTTCGGCGAGCTGGCCGCGGTGTGGGACGACCGTTCGCCGCTGGAGTGGGACCTCAAGGACCCGGAGCCGGCCGGCCGCGGTGTCGTCGCGCTGCTCAGCGACTGGTTCCCGAAGACCACCGGCGAGATCATCCACGTCGACGGCGGGCTGCACGCGATCGGCGCGTAGTACTGCCGTCCGGCTCCATCGGCATACGCCTGGCTCCACCGGCGTGCGAGGGCGCGCATCCATTCGGGTGCGCGCCCTCGCCGTACTCCTCTTCCCGGGGACGATCACTCGTTCGGCCCAGCAGGCGGGGCGCCGGGGCCGGGCGCCGCGCACGCTGGAGCTGTACCGCTCAGCCGTTCGGCCTGAGGAGGTTCCCTTGTGCGCGTCTTCCGCAGCATCGCCCCGGCGGTCCTCGCCCTCGCCCTGGCTCTCCTCCCCGCCTTCCCGTCCGACGCGCGTCCGGCCGACAGGCCCGACTCCTTCGGCGCGGCCTGCCGCAGCACCGTCACCGGCTCCCGGGTGATGGCGCACTGTTACAACCCCCACGCCACGGTCGACCGGGTCCGGCTGCACATCGAGTGCGCGCGCTGGTGGGACATCGACAGCGACAGCGCCGCGGTCGCGGCGGGGCCCGCGCAGACCGTGCGGCTCGCCGGGCGCTGCTGGAAGGAAGTCCGCTCGGTGTGGTTCAGCCACCAGCGGGGGGAGGGCTGACCCGTCCGGGGCGGCAGTGGAAGGGATAGCCGGCCGCCTCCGCCGCCGCGGTGCCGGCGTCGCCCGCGCGGATGGCGTCCACGAGCCGGGCGTGGTCCAGGTACGTCTCCGGGGTCAGCTCCTCGCCCACGTCACCGCGGAGCCAGTCCCGCAGGACCTCGCCCAGGTCCGCGTAGACCGTCGTGACGACGTCGTTGTGGGACGCGGCCACGACCGCCATGTGGAAGGTCGCGTCGGCGGTCACGAAGGCCTCCGCGTCGCCCGAGGCCCAGGCCTCCTCGCGGCGCGCCAGCAGCGCGTCCAGCTGCTTGAGGTCCTTCTCGGTACGTCGCTCGGCGGCCAGCTCGGCGGCGCTCGACTCCAGGGCGGAGCGCAGCTCGGCGATGTGGCTCGGATCGGCGTCCGCGAAGCGGCGGTGCATCACGCCCGCGAGCTCGCTGGTCGCGACGACGTAGGTGCCGGAGCCCTGGCGGATGTCGAGCAGACCGTTGTGCGCGAGCGCGCGGACGGCCTCACGGACCGTGTTCCGGGCGACGCCCAGCTGCTCGACCAGCTCGGGCTCGGTGGGGATGCGGGAGCCGACCGGCCACTCGCCCGAGGTGATCTGGTTCCGCAGGGCGGCGATGACCTGCTCGGACAGCGCCGATCGGCGGGGATGGCTCAGCGGCATGGCACACCTTCGCATGCGCGGGCCGGCCGAGGGAGGCCGGGCCATGGACAACCAATCATCCTATGATTCTATGATGGATGTCATGGCGAGCGAGGAGACTTCGGCACAGGCATCGACACGGGCATCGACATCGGCACCGACATCGACACGAGGACGGGCCATGTCCGAACGCGGCGCGCCCGCGCACCCCGCACCCGACGGCGGCCCCGCACCCGAGGGGCCGGCGCGGGGTACGCGCGCGTGGGCGCCACGGCTGGTGGTCGTCGGCATCGTCCTGACGGCCCTCAACCTCCGCCCCGCCATCACCAGCCTCGGCGCCCTCCTCGAAGAGGTGCGCGCCGGGCTCGGCATGAGCGCCGGCGTCGCCGGTCTGCTCACCTCCGTGCCGCCGCTCTGCTTCGCCGTCTTCGGCGTCATGGCGCCCCGGCTCGCCCGCCGCTTCGGCCCGGCCGCCGTCGTCAGCGCGGGCATGGCCGCGATCGCCGGCGGCCTGCTGCTGCGGCCGTTCGCCGGCGGCACGGCCGGCTTCGTGGCCGCGAGCGCGCTCGCCCTGATGGGCATCGCCGTCAGCAACGTCCTGATGCCGGTCATCGTCAAGCGCTGGTTCCCGGACCGGGTCGGCTCCATGACGGGCCTCTACTCCATGGCCCTCGCTCTCGGCACCTCCACCGCCGCGGCCGTCACCGTGCCCATGACGACGGCGCTGGGCGGCAGTTGGCAGACCGGCCTCGCGGTGTGGGCGGGCCTCGCGGCGGTGGCGGTGCTGCCCTGGCTGCCCTTCGTCCGGGACCGCTCCACGCGCCCGGCCGGGCGTGCTCCCGCGCGCGAGGAGGGGACCGCCCGCGTCACCCGGAGCCGAACCGCCTGGGCGCTCGCCGTGTTCTTCGGGCTCCAGGCCACCGCCGCCTACGTCACGATGGGGTGGATGGCCCAGATCTTCCGGGACGCGGGGGTCCCGGCCGGTACGGCGGGGCTGCTGCTGGCCGTCACGATGGTGATGGGCGTACCGCTGGCCTTCGTGATCCCCCGGCTCGCCACCCGGCTGCCCCACCAGGGGCCCATCGTGGTCGTCCTGGGCGTCTGCGGGCTCCTCGGATACGGCGGTCTCCACGCCGCCCCGGCCGGGGGAGCCTGGGCCTGGGCCGTGCTGATCGGCATCGCCAACTGCTCCTTCCCGCTCGCGCTCACCATGGTCGGCATGCGGGCCAGGACCGGTGCGGGCGTGGCCCAGCTGTCGGCCTTCGCGCAGAGCACCGGGTACCTCATCTCGATCCCCGGCCCGCTCCTCGTCGGCGTCCTCTACCAGCACAGCGGCGGCTGGGGGCTGCCCCTCGCCCTCATGGCCGCCCTGGTGATCCCGCAGATGGCGGCGGGCGTCCTCGCGGGCCGTGACCGGGTCGTCGAGGACGAGGCGGCCCGCTGACCGTGCCCCCGGCGGCCCGGTGGGGGAGCAGGGGTGCGAGACTGGGCGCATGCCAGTGCTCGACCCGAACCCCCAGAACGGCCAGAAGAAGATGCTCCTGGTCTTCGGCTCGTTCCTCGCCATCTTCGTCGTCATCGGAGTCATCGCGGCCATCGCGTCACCGTGACCCCGCCGCGGGGTGGGGTTAACCCCCCGTCCCCTAGGGGGTGAGTCTCAGGGTGAAGTGGGTGGATCACCTGATGGGCCGCAGCGCCCGCCGTCCGTAACGTCGAGGTGTGGCCGCAGGTGACCCGCGAGGGTCCACGGAGGACCGGGCCACGAGGACTCGCAGACCACGGAGGCGGCATGTCGGCCCGTACGCACACCCGGCCCCACCCGGCGCCCGCAGGCGCCGTCGGCTTCCGGCTTCCCTGGTGGGCACTCGCCCTGCCCGCCCTCGGCTTCGTCACCCTGCTGCTGGTGATCCTCAACCCCGCGCAGGCCCAGGCGGCGGGCGGCGAACCCGCGATCACCCACCTCGTGGAGCTCATACGCCAGGTGCTGCCGGGCCACGCGCAGTGACGAGTGGCCAGCCCACCGGAGGCACAGGTACGGGTGCCGGGTACCGGCCCTTCAACTCCCTGCGCCCCATGGCCTGTTTCGTGCGAAGCTGGGACGCATGAGCGTCGCAGAATCCCGCAGGATTGTCCTCTTCCGGCATGCGAAGGCCGACTGGCCCCAGGTCTCCGACCACGAGCGGCCGCTCGCCGACCGGGGCCGTATGGACGCCGCCGTCGCCGGGCGCAAGCTGGCAGACTCCGGCATCCCCCTCGACCTTGCCCTCTGCTCCACCGCCGTCAGGACCCGCGAGACCTGGAAGCTGGCCGTCCACGAGCTGCCCGAACGGCCGAAAACGGTCTACGAGGAGCGCATCTACGAGGCCTCGCCCGGCGAGCTGATCGCCCTGCTCAACGAGACCCCGGACGATGTGCGCAACATGGTCCTGATCGGCCACAACCCCGGGATCCAGGGCCTCGCCGACATCCTCGCGGGCAGCGCCGAGGGTGACACCCGCACGCGTCTGAACCGCCACGGATTCCCCGCCGCCGCCTTCGCCGTGCTCTCTTTCGAAGGAGTCTGGAAGGGCCTGGAGCCGGGCGTCACCACCCTGGCCGACTACTGGGCGCCCACGGAGTAACCCCGCCCACGCGTCCACCGGCACCCGGCACGACCGAGGCCCGGCACCCCTCGGGTGCCGGGCCTCCACCCTGCGTACGCCCCGCTACTCGACGTTCGTGTCCGCCGCCTCGACCTCTTCCCGGGTCACGCCGAGGAGGTACAGCACGGTGTCGAGGAAGGGGAAGTTCACCGCGGTGTGCGCGGCCTCGCGGACCACCGGCTTGGCGTTGAAGGCGACCCCCAGGCCGGCCGCGTTCAGCATGTCGAGGTCGTTCGCGCCGTCGCCGATCGCCACGGTCTGGGCCAGCGGCACCCCCGCCTCGGCGGCGAACCGGCGCAGCAGCCGCGCCTTGCCCGCACGGTCCACGATCTCCCCGACCACCCGGCCGGTGAGCTTGCCGTCCACGATCTCCAACGTGTTGGCCTGCGCGAAGTCGAGCCCCAGCCGCTCCTTGAGGTCGTCCGTGACCTGGGTGAAACCGCCCGAGACGACACCGACCTGGAAGCCCAGCCGCTTCAGCGTGCGGATCAGCGTGCGCGCCCCCGGCGTGAGCCGCACCTCGCTGCGCACCTTCTCCACCACCGAGGCGTCCAGCCCCTCCAGCAGCGCCACACGCGCGTGCAGCGACTGCTCGAAGTCCAGCTCGCCGCGCATCGCGGCCTCGGTCACCTCGGTGACCTCCTTCTCGCAGCCGGCGTGAGCGGCGAAGAGTTCGATCACCTCGTCCTGGATGAGGGTCGAGTCCACGTCCATGACCACCAGGCGCTGCGCCCGCCGGTGCAGCCCGGCCGCGACCACGGCCACGTCCACGCCCAGCGCCACCGACTCGGTGACCAGCGCCGTCCGCAGCGTCTCCGGCTCCGTACCGGAGACCGCGAACTCGACGGCCGTCACCGGGTACTTGGCGAGCCGGAAGATACGGTCGATGTTGCCGCCGGTCGCCGTGATCCGGGCGGCGATACGGGCGGTGGACTCGGCGGTCAGCGGGTGGCCCAGCACGGTCACGTGCGAGCGGCCGAGGCCGCGCGGCCGGTTGTCGCCCTTGCCGGAGATGATCTCCGCCTGCATCTTCATCGACTCCGCCCAGCTGTGGACGGTCGCCCGCAGATCGCCCTCCTGCCCGGCGGGCGGCTCGGTCACGAGCGCGCACAGCACGATCCGGCCACGGGTGACGACCTGCTCGATGTCGACCACGTCGACGGAGTACGCGGCGAGGGTGTCGAACAGCCCTGCGGTGATGCCCGGCCGGTCCTTGCCGAAGATCTTGACGAGGAGGGTGGGGACGTCAGAGGAGATCTGCGAAGCGCTCATGATGTGCCCACCGTATCCGGCGTCCCGCGCCTTTTGCCCCTGAGGTCCGCCCAGCGGACGGAGAACACTGGGTTACGGGCGGGCGAAGCGCGCCCGGATCGTGTACGACACCCAGGAGCGCCCCTCGGATCACTCCCGCTCCCGGCATCTCAATGCTCCCGGGGCCCCTGGGGCCCCCGTGGCGGTGGTGGCGGGGGCGGCGGCCCCTCCTCGGGCGGCGGTGGCGGGGCAGGCCAGATGCCCGACCCCGACCCCGAGCCCGACCCGGTCCCCGCCCCTGATCCCGGCCGTTGCCCCGGCCGTCGCGGCGGAGGCGTGAACCGTCGCGCCACCGTGGGCGCCCCGTACACATCGGGCGGCGGCGCCCCCGGACCGCCGGGACGGCCCCGGCCCCCGGAGCCCGCCGGACCTCCAGCACCCCCGGCACCGCTCGCGCCCCCGCCCCACCCCGACGCCTCCCGCGCCCCCCGCTCCCGCCGCAACGCGTCCGGCAGCCGCAGATACGGATTGGTGTCCGGGTTGGGCGGCCGGTACGGCATGCCCGGCGAGTACGGTCCTGAGGAGGAGGAGGCCACCGCGGCCACGGAGCCCGCCGACCGCCCGGCATCGGAGTCCCCCCGTGCCCACGGGGAGGCCCGCAGCCCGGCGGCCCGCGTCGCGCAGGCCAGCAGCGCCCCGACGGCCCCCGCGCCCGCGCCCCACAGCGCGCCCAGCACCACGGCCGCCGCGGCCTGTCCGCGCAGCTCGATGCCCGCGTCGAACGCGTCGATGCCGAACAGACCCAGCGAGGCGTCCACCGACACCTCCGTCAGCCGTACGAGCAGCGGCAGCGCCACCGCCGTCGCGAGGCCCAGCCGAAGTGCGCAGAGTCCCACGAAGCCGGGCGCACCCGTGCCCCGTACGTCCGCACCGGCCCCGCCACCGGCAGCGGCGGCAGCGGACCGCCGTACGAAAGGCGTACGTACGGCGGTCAGGACCCCCGCGTACACCATCATCAGCGCGGCCGCGAGGCCCAACAGCCAGACCCGGCCGTCCAGTTCGGCGAGGCGGCCGAGCGTGACGGGTTCGCTCGCGTCGATGCGCAGCAGCTCGTCGAGCGGGTCGGGCAGGAGGGCGGCGAGTGCGCCGGTGGCCCTGCCGTCCCAGGGGACGAGGAGGCCGAGGGGGACGCCCAGCCAGACACCGTTGGGCGCGCCGAGGAGGGCGGCGCCGGCGATCCGCCGGGGATGGGGGTCGCCGATCGCCGCCCAGGCGGCGGCCGCCAGCCCGGCCAGGACCGCCACCAGCAGCACGGAGACCGTCGCGGACACCGCCGGCCGTACGACACGGTGCAGGGCGCCGAGGGCGGGCGGCAGGGGAGTGCGGCGCGAGGCCAGCAGGGCGACGAGCAGCACGCACAGACACCAGGTCAGGCCGCCGAGGAGGGTCGGCACGGTGTCGACGGTGAAGCCGACCTCGGCGTTCGCGTCGGCCAGGTCGCCCAGCCGGTCCGGCAGCAGACCACCACCGATGTCCCCGATGTCGCCGAGCCCCGGGATCTCCACGTCGTCGAGGGCGCCGCCGCCCGGCAGTCGTCCGTCGAGCCCCAGCTCGTCTCCGTCGAGGGTGATGACGGCGTTCCCGGCCCAGGCCAGCCCGCCCATCAGCGCCACGAAGAGCGCGAGCACCGTGGTTGCCCGCGCGAGGAGTTCGCCGGCGGGGACGACAACTCCCGCGCCCCGCAGGGACCGCAGGAAGAACCAGGCCAGCAGCAGTGCTCCCACCAGGCCGACCCCCAGTGGCGTGATCTCGAGGGAGGTGGTGGCCTGCGCCCCTTCCAGGCCGAAGACGGACACGTCGCCGGTCGGGGTCACCGACCCACCTGCCCCCAGCGCCACGACCGCCGCTGTCATGGGCCCGAGTTCACCCGCGGTGTCGGCCTCCAGCAGATGCAGGCCGAGCGCCGCCGTACCCGCCATTCCGATCAACGCCCAGCTCACGGCGGCGATCGCGGAGAACAGGACGTCCCCCCACGGCACACCGCGGCTCCGGCGGACATTCCGGTCGCTCATGGTCGGACCCCCCGATCCGCATCGCGGCGTTGGACCGCCGATGTCCCTCTCGCGTGGGATTACCACTATCCGGCCCGGTTTCAACCCCGTCAACGTCATGGGCCGACGACCCCCGTACGCACTCTTCACAAGGCCCGACTTTCGGTCAGGGGGCCGAGCCTGAAATAGTTCCCCCCGATGTTCGACATCCCTAGACTCCCTGTGACGGGGGTAATTCGGGGGACAACTCAGTGGGGCATGGAGTGCCGGAACTCGTACTGGAATTGAACGGACAAACCTGGACGCTCGATCCGTCCAGGGCATATACCCTCGGACGTGATCCGCAGGGGGACATCGTGTTCGACGACGCCAGGGTGTCCTGGCGTCACGCCACGATCAGCTTCAGCGGCCGTGGTTGGGTGATCGAGGACCACGGCAGCACCAACGGCACCTTCGCGCAGGGGCAGCGCATCCACCAGCTGGAGATCGGCCCCGGTTCGGCCGTGCACCTGGGCAACGCGACCGACGGCCCGAGGCTCAGCCTCTCCGGTACCGCCGCGTCCGTGGCGCAGCCCCAGCAGCAGCCGTACGCGGCGCAGGGCGCGAACGCCGGATACGCCGGCCAGCAGGCCCCGCCGCAGCAGACACCGCAGGCGGGCTGGCAGCAGCCGCAGGCACAGGTGCCGCACCAGCAGGGCCCCGGTGGTGGCGCGGGGGCGCCGCCGGTCTACGGCGACCGCAGCCCGACCACGTTCCACCACCTGTCGCTCGGCCGGGTCATGCGCATCGGCCGTGCGCTGGAGAACGAACTGGTGGTCTCCGACCTCCAGGTCTCGCGCAACCACGCCGAGTTCCACGCGACGCCCGACGGGCGCTTCGAGATCCGCGACCTCGGTTCGCACAACGGCACGTTCGTCAACGGTATGCCGATCGCCAAGGGCGGCACGGCCCTCCTCGGCCCGAACGACATCGTCGGCGTCGGCCACTCGACGTTCCGTATCGTCGGCGACCGCCTGGAAGAGTTCGTCGACACCGGTGACGTCTCCTTCTCCGCGCGCCATCTGACGGTCACCGTCGACGGCGGCAAGCAGATCCTGAAGGACGTCTCCTTCGGTGTCCCGGAGAAGTCGCTCATCGCGGTCATCGGCCCGTCGGGCTCCGGCAAGTCCACCCTGCTGAAGGCGCTCACGGGCTACCGCCCCGCCAACCAGGGCGACGTCCTCTACGACAACCGGAACCTGTACAAGCAGTTCGCCGAGCTGCGTCAGCGCATCGGTCTGGTCCCGCAGGACGACATCCTGCACAAGGAGCTGACCGTCAAGAAGGCCCTCAAGTACGCGGCCAAGCTGCGCTTCCCGGCCGACACCACGGCCGCCGAGCGCGACGCCCGCATCGACGAGGTACTGCGCGAGCTGAAGCTCGACATCCACAAGGACAAGAAGGTCACCTCGCTCTCCGGCGGCCAGCGCAAGCGCGTCTCGGTCGCCCTGGAGCTGTTGACCAAGCCGTCGCTGATCTTCCTGGACGAGCCGACCTCCGGCCTAGACCCG
Source organism: Streptomyces sp. NPDC057438 (assembly GCF_042802995.1). Classification (NCBI taxonomy): domain Bacteria; kingdom Bacillati; phylum Actinomycetota; class Actinomycetes; order Kitasatosporales; family Streptomycetaceae; genus Streptomyces; species Streptomyces sp. NPDC057438. The sequence goes on along the minus strand of NZ_JBHVDD010000031.1, from coordinate 14,505 downwards.
GGCATGGACCGCGACGTCATGCAGCTGCTGCGCGGCCTCGCCGACGACGGCCGTACGGTCCTGGTGGTCACCCACTCGGTCGCCGAGCTGGCGATCTGCGACAAGCTCCTGGTGATGGCGCCGGGCGGTTCGGTGGCGTACTTCGGTCCGCCCGAGGAGGCGCTGAACTTCTTCGGCTACGAGACCTGGGCCGACGTCTTCTCCGCCTTCGAGAACTACCGCGACTACGACTGGGCGGGCCGCTGGAAGGGCTCGCAGCACTACCAGATGTACGCCGCGGACATCGACGCCGTCGCTCCGCAGTCGGTGCACATGCCGCCGCCGCAGTCGATGCGTCCGCCGAAGCCGCAGGGCTGGCTCTCCCAGCTCGGCACCCTGGTCCGGCGCTATGTCTCCGTCATCGTGTCCGACAAGGGCTTCCTGGCGCTGACGGTGATCCTGCCGGCCGTGCTCGGCGCGGTGAGCCTGCTCATCGACCCGGACAAGGACCTGCTGGTCCGGCCGGTGAACAAGGTGACGAACCTGCCTCTCCCGAACGGCACGGCCACCACGGTGCTGCTGATCCTCGCGGTCGGCGCGTGCTTCGCGGGCGCCGCCAACTCCGTCCGAGAGCTGATCAAGGAACGGGTGATCTACGAGCGGGAGCGGGCCACCGGCCTGTCGCGCTCGGCGTACCTGATGTCCAAGGTGATCGTCCTGGGCGCGGTCACCGTGTTCCAGGGCGCCATGGTCGGCGCCATCGGGTTCTCCAGCCGGACCATCCCGGACGAGTCCCTGATCTTCGGCGAGGGCAAGTTCGCCGTCATGCTCGAACTCTCCATCCCGATCATGGGCCTCGGCTTCACGTCCATGATGTTCGGCCTGGTCATCTCCTCGCTGGTGAAGACCGCCGAGAAGACGATGCCGCTGCTGGTGATGTTCGCGATCGTCCAGGTCGTCTTCACCGGCTGCCTCTTCGCCCTGCACGGCAGCCCCGGTGTCAACGAGTTCTCGTACCTGATGCCCTCGCGCTGGGCGGTCGCCGCGGCCGGTGCCACGCTGGACTTCAACAACATCAGCCCGCCCAAGGAGGCGGGTGACACCGACCCGCTGTGGAACCACACGGTCGGCGCCTACAGCCTCGACATGATCGCCCTCATCGTGCTCGGCGTGATCTGCGGAGTCCTCGTGGCCCGCTTCCTGCGCCGCCACGAGCCGGAGGTCATGCGGAAGTGACCGGCGGACACTGACGAACGAGGGGCGGCACCCGTACCGGGTGCCGCCCTTCCACGTTCTCCGAGGTCCCGCGCGGGCCTCAGTACGCGCTGTTGACGTTGTCGATCGAGCCGTAGCGGTCGGCGGCGTAGTTCGCGGCGGCCGTCAGGTTGGCGACGGGGTCGTACTGGCTCTTCTTCGTGCCCGGGACGTGGTAGGCGTCGAAGGTCGGCTTGATGACCTGCAGCAGACCGATCGACGGGACGCCGTTCTGGGCGTTGATGTCCCAGTTGTTGATGGCGTTCGGGTTGCCCGAGGACTCCCGCATGATGTTCTTGTGCAGGCCGTGGTAGGTGCCCGGGATCTTGTGCTTCTTCATGATGTCGAGCGCCTCGCGGATCCAGCCGTCGAGGTTGTTCGGGTACGACTTCACGGCGGCCTTGGCGATCTTGGCGCGCTGGGCGGCCCGGCTCGCGGCCTCCTTCTTGGCGCGCTCCTGGTCGGCCTTCTTCTTCGCGGCAGCGGCGGCGGCCTTCTTGTCGGCGTCGGCGGCCTGGTTCGTGACGCTGGCCTTCGCGGCCTGGGCCGGGTTCTGGCTGAACGCCGCCGGAGCCGCGGACACGGTCTGCGTGGCGGTCTGAGCCTCGGCCGGCACCAGCGAAAGCGCGAGGGCGGCGGCACCGAAGGTGGCCACACCGGCGAGCGAGAGCTTGTGGGTCTTGGTCAGCGCGAGACTGCGGCCGGGGTTCTTGGCGTTCTTGAGCATCAGTGAGGGACCTCTTCGAATAGCGCGGAGGTCGCTCTCGTGCCGGGTGGGGACATTGCTGTTCCAGCACAAACGCCGCGGGGCGACCCGCGGCGTCGAGCGACAGCAGCAATTCTTAGCGGCCGCAAAATCGTGTGGCAAAGGTGTGACGTACGATGCTGCTTAGTTGAACCGGAAAGGGCAAAACGGGACAGACCAACGCGTCCTTCCCGCTCAAACCGCCCTTATCCCTCTCCTAGGCAGGTTCGTACGTGATGCGCACCCTATGGGCGGGCTCACACGGGCCCGGCCCTCACTTCACGGAAGGTTGCTGCCGCAATGCGCTGAGTGAGGTCCGTCCAGGGGCGGGATCCCCGGCAGGACGAGGTGAACGTCCCCGAACTCGTGCCAGAGATAGCGCCCCTCGACCGCCGCCGTGTACGCGCGGTCGATCGCCGCCCGTCCCGCGACCGCCTCCAGCATCAGCAGATGCGACGCCTCCGGCTCGTGCAGCCCGGTCAGCAGCCCGTCCACCACGCGCACCCCGCGCTCCGGCGTCACCACCAGGTCCGTCCAGCCGTCCCGGGCCCGTACGACACGGTCGGACCCCGCGGCCGACTCCACGGCCCGCACCGCCGTCGTCCCCACGGCGATCACCCGCCTGCCACCCGCGCGGGCCGCGTTGACCAGCCGCGCCGACGCCTCCGGCACCGTGAACCGCTCCGGGTACGGCGGCTCGTGCGCCTCCGCCGACGCCACCCCGGTGTGCAGCGTGACCGGCGCGAACTGCACCCCCCGGCTCACCAGCTCCGCCACCATCCGCGCCGTGAACGGCCGCCCCGCGCTCGGCATCTCGGCGCTGCCCGCCCCGTCCCGCGACGGCAACGCGAACACCGTCTGGTAGACGGACAACGGCTGGTCCCGCTCGGTATAGGCGTACCGGATGGGCCGCCCGTGCTCCCGCAACACCTCGGCGACGGCCGCCGAGGCCACCGAGTCCGCCGATGATCCTGAGGCTCCTGAAGACGCGGACGCACGTGAGGATGCGGAGGCCCCCGACGACGGCGCGGACACCCGCGCCCACCACAGCCGCTCGCCCCGCTCGCTCAGCGGCTCCTCCAGGACGAGCCGCACCTCACGCGGAAGCCGTACCTCCGTCCCCGCAGGACCGCCCGCGCGCACGCGTGTGGTGCCGCGCCCGTCCGGATCCCGCAGTTCCACCGCCCACCGTCCGTCGTCGCCCCGTGTGGAGAAATGCACCACCACACGCGCGTTCCCGACCACCCCGTCCACCGCCGCCGCCAGCGTCGGCGAGGTGTTGACGACCAACAGGTCCCCCGCGGCCAGCAGCCCCGGCAGCGCCGCGAACGCGTGGTGCGACACCTCCGTGCCCCGCGAGACCATCAGCCGCACGCCGTCCCGGTCGAGCCCCGGACCGCGCTGCTCGGCGGGCACCCGCGCGTGCAGCCCGTCCGGCACCCGTACCGTCGCCGTCGTCATCGCCCCTCCAGCAGGGACGGAGCACCGTAGCGGCCACTGACCGGCCGCTCGTCCAGCAGCCGCAGAAATGCCGGGACCACGCTCTCGGGGCTCGGCCGCGGACCGTCGTCGTCCGGTACGGCCGCCGCGTACAGATCCGTGCCCATGTCCCCGGGATCGACGGCCCACACCCGAAGCCCCGGCTCCTCCTCGGCCAGCACCGCCGACAGCTGGTCGAGCGCCGCCTTCGAGGCCCCGTACCCGCCCCACGTCCCGTACGCCTCGGCCGCCGCGTCCGAACTGACGTTGACCACCGACCCCGCCCCCGAGGCCCGCAGCAGCGGCAGCGCCTCCTGGACCAGCCCCAGCGCCGCGACCAGATTGACCTCCAGGGCCCGCCGCAGCCCGTCCAGCGCCAGCCCCTCCAGCCGTACGAGCGGCTCGGCACCCAGCGCGCTCGCGTTGTTGACCAACAGATCGACCCCGCCCAGCGCCCCCGCCGCCGCCACCAGCGCGGCCCGGTGACCGGCGTCGGTGACGTCCCCCGGCAGTGCCTCCACCCGCGTCCCGTACGCCGACAGCTCCGCCGCCGACTTCTTCAGCGCCACGGCGGTCCTGGCGTCGAGCACCAGGTCCCACCCGCGCTCCGCCAGCGCCGCGCCCAGCGCCCGCCCCAGCCCTTTCGAAGCCCCCGTGATGATCGCTACGGGCATGACATCCGTCCCCTCGTCCTCGGCCGCCGCCCGGCCCGGGCGGCGGTGATCCCAACGTAGGAACCAGGCCGCCCCCGCCGCCTCGTACGCGGGCCGCAGACCGCGGGGTCCCTTGGCCCTAGGCCGCCGGCCCGACCCCCGCGACCTAGGCACGGTCCTAGGTCCCCGGCCTAGGACCGAGGGCCCGCGCGAGGCCCCCGGCGGTCCGATCCGCCGTGCCGGACCCCGCCGGTACGGTGAGGTCATGAGTCACGGTCCACGATCCGGCCTCGCCGCGGTGAGCGCCGCGTTGCTGGCCATGAGCAGGCACCTGGAGGTGCGCGACGTCCTCAAGACGATCGTCGCCTCCGCGCGGGAGCTGCTCGACGCGGAGTACGCGGCGCTCGGCGTCCCCGACGATCACGGCGGCTTCGCCCAGTTCGTCGTCGACGGCGTCAGCGACGCCCAGTGGAAGGCCATCGGCCCCCTCCCGCGCCAGCACGGCATCCTCGCCGCCATGCTCCACGAGGCCACCCCCGAGCGCCTGGCCGACGTCCGCGAGGACCCCCGCTTCGAGGGCTGGCCGAGCGCCCACCCCGACCTGATCGACTTCCTGGGCCTGCCGATCCGCGACGGCGACGAGGTCATCGGAGCCCTGTTCCTCGCCAACAAACGGTGTCCCCGGCCCGAGGGCGGCTGCGGCTTCACGGAGGAGGACGAGGAACTGCTGTCGATCCTCGCCCAGCACGCCGCGATCGCCCTGACCAACGCCCGCCTCTACGAGCGCAGCCGCGAACTCACCATCGCCGAGGAGCGCTCCCGGCTCGCCCACGAGCTCCACGACGCCGTCAGCCAGAAGCTGTTCTCCCTGCGCCTGACCGCCCAGGCCGCCACCGCCCTCGTCGACCGCGACCCCTCCCGCGCCAAGGGCGAACTCCAGCAGGTCGCCGCCCTCGCCGCCGAGGCCGCCGACGAGCTGCGCGCCGCCGTCGTCGAGCTGCGCCCCGCCGGGCTCGACGAGGACGGCCTGGCCGCCACCCTGCGCACCCAGATCCACGTCCTGGACCGCGCCCACAGCGCCCGTGTCACCTTCTCCGGCCGGGGCGCCCGCGCGCTGCCCGCCGCCCAGGAGGAGGCCATGCTGCGTGTCGCCCAGGAGGCGCTGCACAACGCCCTGCGGCATTCGGGGGCCGAGCGGGTCGATGTCACCCTCGACCGGCTCGGCGGCGGAGCCGTCCTGCGGGTCACCGACGACGGCGCCGGCTTCGACACCCAGGGCGTGCGTCGCGCGGGACGCCACCTCGGCCTGGTCTCCATGCGCGACCGGGCGAGCGGGGTCGGCGGCCGGCTGACCGTGGAATCGGCGCCCGGAAAGGGCACCACGATCGAGATGGAGGTCCCCGGTGGCTGAGACGATCAAGGTGCTGCTGGTCGACGACCACCAGGTGGTCCGACGCGGCCTGCGCACCTTCCTGGAGGTGCAGGACGACATAGAGGTCGTGGGCGAGGCCGCCGACGGCGCCGAGGGCGTCGCCCGCGCCGAGGAGCTCCGTCCCGACGTCGTCCTCATGGACGTCAAGATGCCGGGCATGGACGGCGTCGACGCCCTGCGCAGGCTCCGCGAACTCGCCAACCCCGCGCGCGTGCTCATCGTCACCAGCTTCACCGAGCAGCGCACGGTCGTCCCGGCCCTGCGCGCCGGCGCCGCCGGGTACGTCTACAAGGACGTGGACCCCGACGCACTCGCCGGCGCCATCCGCTCGGTGCACGCCGGACACATCCTGCTGCAGCCGGAGGTCGCCGACGCGCTGCTGTCCCAGGAGGAGGCCAACTCGGGCCAAGGCAGGGGCGGTTCCCTCACCGAGCGGGAGCGCGAGGTGCTCGGCCTGATCGCCGACGGGCGCTCCAACCGCGAGATCGCCCGCGCGCTGGTCCTCTCCGAGAAGACGGTGAAGACCCATGTCTCGAACATCCTGATGAAACTCGACCTCGCGGACCGCACTCAGGCCGCGCTGTGGGCGGTACGCCACGGTATGGCGGGATGAGGATCGGATCGTCCGGCAATACGGAGGGTTCCACTCCGGGCTGAGATTCATACTGTCGGGTGTATGTCCCCCGGGTGGCGCATCCTCGGGGGAGCCCCGCCGTTCTTCAGTGCGTACTGCGTGCGACCGCCGCAGTGACCGCAAGGAAGGGCTCACCGTGAAGAACCTGAAGAAGGCCGCCGCTGTCACGATGGTGGCCGGTGGCCTCGTCGCCGCCGGTGCCGGCATGGCCTCCGCCACCGACGGCGGGGCGCACGCCGACGGCAAGGCCATCGGCTCGCCGGGTGTCGTCTCGGGCAACGTCATCCAGGCCCCGGTCCACGTCCCCGTGAACGTGGTCGGCAACAGCGTGAACGTCATCGGCGTCCTGAACCCGGCCTTCGGCAACCTGGGTGTCAACCACTGACGTTCCCGCCGCGGAGCATCTGTGACCACCGGCCCTCCAGGCGCCCCTGGAGGGCCGGTCGAATTGTCGCGCCAACGCGCCGAACGGGCCGTTCGGCGCGTTCCTCCGTGCCAAGTGCCACCGCCGGGCGTTGATCAGCGCACGGCCTGCGGGCGGGCCGCCACGTACGGCGCAGGAGGAACGCAGCTCATGAACTTCGCCAAGAAGGCCGCCCTGACCGTCACCGCCGCCGGTCTCGCCGTGGGCGCCTCGTCCGGCGCCGCCGTCGCCGACTCGTCGGCGGACAGCGCGGCCGTGGGCTCCCCGGGCGTCACCTCCGGCCTCGACGCCCAGGTCCCCGTCGACGTCCCCGTCACGGTCACCGGCCTCGGCGCCAACCTCATCGCCGCACTCAACCCGACGTTCGGCAACATCAGCGCCCACCACTGAGTTCCGCCGCCAGTGGCACACCCAGGCCCCGCGAACCTCCCGGGCTCGCGGGGCGCGGCCCTTACGCTGCCCGCCCGGCCCAGTCGCAGCCGCCGGACGACACGCCATCGCACCGGAGCCGCCGGGCGCACGCCGCCCGGGCCCCTCCGCAGCCGGCCGGTCCGTACGTCCCGGGGCCCAGCCACAGCGGCAGCCGCCGGACGACGCACAGTCAAGGCCCACCGCACCCCCGCCCGGCTAGCGCCCGCGCTCCCGTTCCTCCACGAACGCGTTGTACGCCGCCACCTGCGCCCGCCGGGCCGTCCGCTCCACCGGTCGCAGCGCGGAGCTCCGGGAGGCCATCTCGGACGCGCTCACAGCCCCGCCGTGCCCGTTCTCGTACGCCACGGAGATCAGCAGCCCCACCCGCTGCGCCAGCTCCAGCACCCGTACCGCACGCGGCGGATACCCGGGCGCCAACACCTCACGGCCCCGCTCGGCCCGCGCCCGGTACGCGTCGATCGCCGCCTCGGCCACCGGCCCGGACGCCGCGACGTCCAGCCGGGACAGCACGGCGGTGGCGTCCCGCAACGCCTCCGCCAGCTCGCGCTCGGCCTCCCCGAGGGACGGCACGTCGGCCGGCGGGGCCTCCCGCACCTCCAGGCAGTGCCAGACGACCTCCACGTGCTCGTCGCCGGTAGGCCCGGCCGCGTACACCTCCGGCACCAGCCCCAGCGCACCGCCGTGGCAGACGACCGCCTCCTCCGCCTCCAGCGCCCGCTTGTTGAACTCCGGTGGCCCGCTCAGCCCCAGCGGATGCCCCGCCGTCGGCAGCGCGATGCGCAGCCCGCTCACCCCGAGCGCCCGCAACCGCCCCAGCGCGAGCGTCAGTCCGACGGGCCCCGTCTCACCGGGCAACCCCTCCACCCGATGCACCGCGTCCTCCCCGACGATCGCGAGTACCGCGTCATCCGGCGAGACAAGTCCGGCAAGAAGGGCATTTCCCCATGAGGCGAGGCGCCCTGAACGTGGTTCGGAAAGCATGCCCCCACCCTAAGGACCGACCGAGGGGATGGACGGCCCGACCGGTGGCGTAGATTTCCCCATGGGCTGCGCCCACCCGGCGGTGGCTCCGACCACAGGCGTACGCGACAGCCGAGACAGGCCGACACTGCAAGGGGAGACAGCGCGCTCATGAGCGATGTTCTGGAGCTGGAGGACGTATCCGTGGTCCGCGAGGGCCGGGCTCTGGTGGACCAGGTCTCCTGGTCGGTCAAGGAGGGCGAGCGCTGGGCCATCCTCGGCCCGAACGGCGCGGGCAAGACCACCCTCCTGAACATCGCCTCCAGCTACCTCTACCCCAGCAAGGGCACCGCCACGATCCTCGGCGAGACCCTCGGCAAGGTCGACGTGTTCGAGCTGCGCCCCCGTATCGGCATGGCCGGCATCGCCATGGCGGAGAAGCTTCCCCGGCGCCAGACCGTCCTGCAGACCGTGCTGACCGCCGCGTACGGCATGACCGCCACCTGGAACGAGGACTACGAGGAGATCGACGAGCTGCGCGCCCGCGCCTTCCTCGACCGCCTCGGCATGACCGACTACGTCGACCGCAAGTTCGGCACCCTCTCCGAGGGCGAGCGCAAGCGCACCCTCATCGCCCGCGCCCTGATGGCCGACCCCGAGCTGCTGCTCCTCGACGAGCCCGCCGCCGGCCTCGACCTCGGCGGTCGCGAGGACCTCGTCCGCCGCCTCGGCCGCCTCGCCCGCGACCCGATCGCCCCCTCCATGATCATGGTCACGCACCACGTCGAGGAGATCCCGCCGGGCTTCACCCACGTCCTGATGATCCGTCAGGGCAAGGTCCTCGCCGCGGGCCCGCTGGAGCTGGAACTCACCTCCCGCAACCTCTCCCTCTGCTTCGGCCTGCCGCTCGTCGTCGACCAGCTCGGCGAGCGCTGGACCGCCCACGGTCTGCCGCTCACCTGACCCGCGACTTCTCCCGATCCTCCGCCCGTCGCATGCCCTGGGGCCACAACCGGCCCCAGGAGCAACCGACTTGGACGCCCTCTGTACGTGATCTTTGACCGTGCGCTCTGTTCGGCGGCCCGATCGCGGTTCTACCATTGCCGATGTGGACAGCATCGACGCATGGGTGTGGTGGCTGATCGGCGCGGCCGGGCTCGGGATCGCCCTCGTCGTGACCGCGATGCCCGAGTTGGGCATGCTCGCCCTCGGCGCGGTCGCCGGCGCCGCGACCGCGGGGCTGGGCGGAGGGATCATCCTCCAGGTCCTCGTCTTCGCGGTCGTCTCCGTCGCGCTCATCGCGGTCGTACGGCCCGTCGCTGCCCGGCACCGATCCCAGCGGCCCCAACTCGCGACCGGAATCGACGCGTTGAAGGGCAGACAGGCCGTCGTCCTGGAACGGGTCGACGGCTCGGGCGGCCGCATCAAGCTGGCCGGCGAGGTCTGGTCCGCCCGCGCGCTCGACACCGGCCAGGCCTACGAGGTGGGTCAGGAAGTGGACGTCGTGGAGATCGAGGGGGCCACGGCGATCGTCATGTGACCTCGCACGACGTGGTCACGAGGCGATGACGCAATGACCTGAACGACCCACCTGGCAGGCGGTGTTCTGCCAGACTCGACCAGCAAGATCTTCAACAGTCCGAACAGGCATAAGATCTTCCGGAAGCGCCACGGCGGAGAAGGGCACGGGGAGCAACGATGGAACCGATCATCATCGTCCTGATCATTCTGGTGGTGTTGGTCTTCATCGCCCTGATCAAGACCATCCAGGTGATCCCACAGGCCAGCGCGGCCATTGTCGAGCGGTTCGGCCGCTACACCCGCACACTCAACGCGGGCCTCAACATCGTCGTCCCGTTCATCGACTCGATCCGCAACCGGATCGACCTCCGGGAACAGGTCGTGCCGTTCCCGCCCCAGCCGGTGATCACCCAGGACAACCTGGTCGTGAACATCGACACGGTCATCTACTACCAGGTCACCGACGCCCGCGCCGCGACCTACGAGGTCGCCAGCTACATCCAGGCGATCGAGCAGCTCACCGTCACCACCCTGCGCAACATCATCGGCGGCATGGACCTGGAGCGGACCCTGACCTCCCGCGAGGAGATCAACGCGGCCCTGCGCGGCGTCCTCGACGAGGCCACCGGCAAGTGGGGCATCCGCGTCAACCGCGTCGAGCTGAAGGCGATCGAGCCGCCCACCTCCATCCAGGACTCGATGGAGAAGCAGATGCGCGCCGACCGTGACAAGCGCGCCGCGATCCTCACCGCCGAAGGTACGCGCCAGGCGGCCATTCTCACCGCCGAGGGCGAGAAGCAGTCCCAGATCCTCCGCGCCGAGGGTGAGGCCAAGGCCGCCGCCCTGCGCGCCGAGGGCGAGGCCCAGGCCGTCCGTACGGTCTTCGAGGCCATCCACGCCGGCGACCCGGACCAGAAGCTCCTGTCCTACCAGTACCTCCAGATGCTCCCGAAGATCGCCGAGGGCGACGCCAACAAGCTCTGGATCGTCCCCAGCGAGATCGGCGACGCCCTCAAGGGACTCTCCGGTGCCATGGGCAACTTCGGCAACCTGGGCGGCGGCCCGTCGGTCCCGAGGCCGGCGGACGGCAACGGCGAACGCCGCGAGAAGCCCGCGATCGACTAGAGCACACGACGATGGGCCCTTGCCTTCGCGAGAAGGACGGGCCCGGACATCTGCCGGGGTACGGGGACCGCACGCCGAGTCACGACGCACCCCGCGGACCGCGAACCACCGCAACCGCGAAGGGCGTTACGCGGCCCCCTGGGAGAGCCACGCCGGCAGCGCGTCGAAGTCGTCGTGCCCCAGGGACAGCAGCATCGCGTCGGCCGGCGTCGGCTCGAACGGCTCCCGCAGCAGCGGCATACCCGCCTGCTCCGGAGTCCGGTCGGCCTTGCGGTGATTGTCCTCGGCGCACGAGGCGACCGTGTTCAGCCAGGTGTCGCCACCGCCCCGCGAACGCGGCACCACGTGGTCCACGGTCGTCGCCCGCCTCCCGCAGTACGCGCACCTGTGCCTGTCCCGTACCAGCACACCCCGCCTGGACCAGGGCGCTTGTCTTCGGAACGGCACCCTGACGTACCTGCAGAGCCTGATCACCCGGGGCGCCGGTATGTCGACCGCGGCTCCGCGCATGCGCAGTTCGGGGTGGGTCTGCTCGACGACGGCCTTGTCCTGCAGCACCAGCACGACGGCGCGGTTGAGCGTCACCGTCGACAGCGGCTCGAAGCTCGCGTTCAGTACCAGCGTGTCCCGCATCCCAGCCCACCTCCTGTGCCAGCCCACCCCCCGGCGGGCTTGGATCAACTCTGGCCGGGCACGCCGAGATGGACAACGCAATAAAAAATGCCCGTCTCTGATCACTTCCAAGACCAGAGACGGGCAAACGTTCAATGAACGTCCGGCTTCGTTACTTTTCCGCCCCAGCGGCGTACTCGCCGATGAGGTGAGCACGAGCCAAGGTGTGGAACCGCAGGTTGAAGCCGACCACGGCGGGTGAGGCGTCCGAGTCCGGACCGAGCTTCTCCTGATCCACGGCGTACACCGTGAACACATAGCGGTGCGCGGGATCCCCGGGTGGCGGAGCGGCCCCACCGAAGTCCTTCGTCCCGTAGTCGTTGCGCACCTGGACGGCGCCCTCGGGCAGCCCCTCGAACTTCCCCGAGCCCGCGCCCGTCGGCAGCTCCGTCACCGACACCGGGATGTCGAACACCACCCAGTGCCAGAACCCGCTGCCCGTGGGGGCGTCCGGGTCGTAGCAGGTGACGGCGAAACTCCTGGTCTCGGGCGGGAAGCCCGCCCAGCTCAGCTGCGGCGAGGTGTTCCCCTCCGCGTGGACCTGAGCGTCCTTGAGCGTCGCACCCGCCTCGACGTCCTCGCTCGTGACCGTGAACGACGGCACGACCGGGTGGAAATCGTGGGGGAGCGGCGGCCTCTTCGGCTCGGTCACCTCAATACCTCCTGATGGATCCGGGGTGGGTGTGCTCAGAGCCTAGAACCAGCTGCGCTTGCTGCCGACCTCCGACAGCCACTGGTTCAGATACGCGGCCCAGTCCGTGCCCTGGTAGTCGTGCAGCCCCACCCGGAACGAACGGAACGAGTCGCTGCCCTCGCTGAACAGCCCCGGCTTCTTGTCCATTTCCAGCACGACGTCCATCTCGCGGTCGTCGGCGACGAAGCTCAACTCGACCTGGTTGAGGCCGTGGTACTGCTGCGGCGGGTAGAACTCGACCTCCTGGTAGAAGGGCAGCTTCTGCCGGGTGCCCCGGATGTGACCGCGCTCCAGATCGGCGTTCTTGAAGCGGAAGCCCAGCTGGATGAAGGCGTCCAGGATGGCCTGCTGCGCCGGCAGCGGGTGCACGTTGATCGGGTCCAGGTCACCGGAGTCGACCGCGCGCGCGATCTCCAGCTCGGTGGTCACACCGATGTTCATGCCCGGGAGGCTGTGGCCCTGGATGGTGGTGACCGGAGTCTCCCACGGGATCTCCAGCCCGAACGGCACCACGTGGACCGCCCCGGCCTTGAGCTCGAAGGCACCACCGAGCCGCTGCTTGGTGAACACCATGTCCTGCTTGTACTCCGCGTCCTGGCCCTCCACCTCGACCCGGGCCTGCAGACCGACGGACAGCGCCTCGATCTGCTGGTCCACGGACCCGCCCTGGATCCTTACCTCACCCTGGACGACGCCGCCCGGGACGACATTCACCTCGGTCAGTACCGTCTCGACCGAAGCCCCACCGGCTCCCAGGCTCGCGAGCAGCCGCTTGAACCCCATGTCCGTTCCTCCCGTCAGGCAATGCCTGCATATCTGTGTGGTTCTGCTGTGTCTTGTGGTGTGGATCGCTCGGCGAAGCACGGATCCTTGATCCCTACCAACGCAAACCGACGGCGACCGGTTCCGCGTCCTCCAGCTCCACACCCTTCCAAGGAGGACGCCCTCTCGCCACCCGTCGGCACGCACCCGTCTGGACTACGCTCGGACGCCATGATCGCGAGCACCGACCGTACGCCCCCGGCCCGCGAGTCCTTCGACCACCCCGTACCAAAGGGTGACACCGGAGCTCCTGGGAAGCGTCCTCATGAGCGTCACCGCGGACCCCGTCCGCCCGGGGCCCGTGTACGTCTACTTCACCCTCACAGGGCAAGGCGGTCGGCATGAACGTTGACTTCCTCGCCCGACCCGCCGAAGAGGTCGCCCCCGAACTGCTCGGGACCGTGCTCACCTGCAACACCCCTGAGGGGACCGTGAGCATCGCCGTCACGGAGACCGAGGCGTACTCCGGTACGGCTGATCCGGCATCCCACGCCTATCGGGGCCGGACTCTCCGCAACGCGGCCATGTTCGGCCCCGCAGGGCACCTGTACGTCTACCGGTCCCACGGTCTCCACTGGTGCGCCAACGTCGTCACAGGGACGGACGGCATCGCCTCCGCCGTACTGATCCGGGCGGGCAGGGTCGTCGCGGGGCAGGACCTGGCACGCGAGCGGCGAGGGGAGAAGGTCGAGGGGCCACGCCTGGCCCGAGGGCCCGGCAACTTCTGTCAGGCACTCGGCATCACCGGAGAGCACGACGGCGCGGACCTCCTGACCGGTACCACGGTCACGTTGTCCCACGGCGAGTCGCTCCTGCCTCCCGCGCTCATCCGCATCGGCCCTCGGGTGGGAGTGAGCAAGGCCCACGACTGGCAACACCGCTTCTACGTCGCCGGTGATCCAACGGTCTCGGCCTACCGGCTGAGCCCGAGAGCCGAACGGCCCGCCGGAGCCTGAGCCGTCGGGCGCCCTGCGCAGCCTGCCGCAGGGTCCAGCTGTGGGCGAGCGGGATCACCAGAGTGTCGGCACTGCTCCCAAACGTCGAATCTCGGCCTGAAAGGACAAGGAACCGGCCAAAGGGCCCACTCGTCCGGCCGCGCCCCTGGACGTGAAACGTGCCTTCGACGGTACGGAAACCTGTGCGTCGGACGGCTCACCCCAACCATCCTGACGAGTACCCGCGTTGGTCTTGGCCAGGTGCTGACCAGGTACGCAACGGCCCTCACACCGATGCCGCCGGCGCCGGAGTCGTCCACCCCCGGCGCTCCTGGGCCGCGGGCGACCTGACTGTCAGCCTCTGCCGGACCAGGTCGCTCGGCGGCGCTCAACTTGACTCACCCCTGAGGGGTCCGTAACGTAGCCCGAGCCGCTTGAACCGGTTACGGCGTTCAGCCAGCAGCCGAGAGCGGCCAACCCACTACCTACGACATCCCCTCAGCGGGGGCGAATCAGGCATGCCTTGATTCCAGCCCGCGGAACTCAATTATGAGTTGCTTAGGGAATCGGCTAACGTAGTGGATGTCGAAAGGCCGCGAGGGAAACCTAGCGGTCAAAAGACAGCCGAAAGGCAAACCTCCCGACTGGGAATCGGAACCGGAAACGGTCTGATAGAGTCGGAAACGCAAGACAGCAAGACCGAAGGGAAAAGCCCGGAGGAAAGCCCGAGAGGGTGAGTACAAA